>DRJW01000059.1 GCA_011052055.1 Nitrospirota bacterium | reverse complement strand
GATCGCCATGGGGCTTGTAAAAGAAGGGGACAGGATCGCCATCCTCTCCGATATTCTGGGAATGGAAGACGCTTTGGGCGACATGGATTTTAAAGTCGCAGGCACAAGAAACGGCATTAACGCCGTGCAGATGGATATCAAAATTGACGGTCTGGATGTCGCGCTTTTAAAACGCGCTTTAGCGCAGGCCCGTGAAGGACGCATGCATATCCTCGATAAAATGGACGAGGTTATCTCCTCGCCAAGAGAGGAGCTCAATGAAAACGCGCCCCGGATACACACCATTCAAATCCATCCCGACAAGGTGCGAGACATAATCGGGCCCGGGGGCAAAGTCATCAAGGGAATCGTCGCCGAAACCGGCGTCCAGATCGATGTAAACGACGAAGGTATGGTTAAAATATTCTCGGCGGATAGAAAAGGCCTGCAATCGGCCATCGAAATGGTCGAGCATATCACCCAGGAGGCGGTCATCGATAAGATATACGACGGAACCGTGAGGAGAATCACCGATTTCGGCGCTTTTGTAGAGATTTTCCCCGGCACCGACGGACTGGTTCATATCAGCCAGATAGCCAGTTTCCGGATAGAATCGATGGAGGGTGTTTTCTCATTGGGCGATCATATCCCGGTGAAAGTCATCGAAATCGATCCGAGCGGGAAAATACGCCTCTCCTTCAAGGAAGCTGTGGCTGGCACCGATAAAGAGCTTCTGGAGCCGCCCGCAGGTAGCGGCGCCAGAAGGCCATCATCGGATTCTGACCGGAGACCATACGGTGGTGGAGGCCATTCACGCGGCGGTCGAGGTGATAGAAACAACCGTCGTTAACGGCGTCCCGATCGTTTGCGAAACGATCCCCTTTTTCAAGTCCACCTCGTTCGCGATCTGGGTTTTCGCCGGCGCGCGTGACGAGCCGGAGGAGAAGTCCGGTCTGTTCCATTTTATGGAGCACCTTGTCTTCAAAGGAACCGCCAACCGCGACGCAGGGGGCATCGCCATTGAAATCGACGAGCTGGGCGGCCTCATAAACGCTTTCACGTCCCGTGAGATAACGTGCTATTCGGGCCATGTGATCGCGCAAAGACTGGACAGGGCGTTCGATCTTATCGCGGATATTACGCTAAACTCCAGCTTTCCTGACGATGAGCTGGAGCTTGAAAGACAAGTTATCCTGGAGGAGATGCGGTCTATCGAAGACAATCCGTCGGAGTTCGTGTACGACCGGCTCTATCCGCGAAGGTGGGCCGGGCATCCGCTGGGCAAACTTATCACCGGGTCGCCTGAAACGGTTAAATCGCTGACCAGGGACGACCTGATATCTCTTAAGAGCAATTTCTACACGCCGCCGCATATCGTTGTGACCGCGTGCGGCTCGGTCAAGATGCCTGAGCTTGAAAGACTGGTTACCAACTATTTTGGGGATATTAAACGAAACGAGAAAAAAAGAGATTTAAAAGCGCCTGCTTCAAAGGCCGGGCTTGAAGTGATACAAAAGCCGCTGGAGCAGGCCCACGTATTGCTGGCGGCGGACGGTATCCCGGTCGCAAGCCCAAGACGGCACGAGCTTCTGCTTTTAAACATTATTCTGGGCGACGGCGTTTCATCCCGGCTTTTCCAGAATATAAGGGAAAAGCAGGGGCTTGCCTATTCCATTTACAGTTTCTTCGACCAGTATATAGACGCCGGGCTCTTCGGCGTTTACGCCGCGTCATCGCCAGATGTTCTGCGCCCGTTATGGGAAACCGCGCTCACAGAATTAGACAAAATCGCGGACAAACCTCCAGAGGCCAAAGAACTCGCCAGGGCCAAAACGCAGGTATCCGACAATCTCAAAATGTCGTTTGAATCGTTGGGGGTCAGGCTATCGCAAATAGCTCACCAGACACTTTATTATGGAAAAGTATTCACG
This sequence comes from Nitrospirota bacterium, assembly GCA_011052055.1. Taxonomy (GTDB): domain Bacteria; phylum Nitrospinota_A; class UBA7883; order UBA7883; family UBA7883; genus DRJW01. The sequence continues at coordinate 125 of DRJW01000059.1, read as the reverse complement.
CTCGACGAAATGCTGGAGCATGTCAACGCTGTTAAAGCTGATGATGTGAGGGGACTGGCCGAAGAGCTACTGGGCCGAAAAAACTTTACTGTGCTGGCGCTGGGGCCTGTGGAGGAGGATCAGGT
>DRJW01000058.1 GCA_011052055.1 Nitrospirota bacterium | reverse complement strand
CGTTCGCTCCCCGGTGGATATAAGTTTCGGTCCCACCATAGTCTTGTTCGACACCACCAGGGCCGAGAAACTGCTGACCTATGAAACTCTGGAGCGGCTGGTTGCGACGCAACTAAAAGACGCCGATATAATAGCGTTAAGCAAAGTTGACGCGATCGAAAATGCCGAGGTTGACTTGGCCAGGCAAGCGGTCTCAAAATTCAACCCCGGCGCCGCGATTATCCGGCTGTCCACCATGTCTGGCGAAGGACTCGACGATCTGGCCGAAGCCGCGCTTAATGTGACGATAAACGCATGATTGCTGAAGATAACAGGTCACAAAAGCCGAACGTGGCCCATGACGGGATAAACGGCTACGGGACGGTGGTGGATGTTAACACAGGAAAAGCGCAAAACATCGACACCTATGAAAGATATGCGTTGGAGCTGATGAAAGCGGTCTCAGCCCGATGTGTCAACGCCGGGGCGATAGATATAGGCCATATAAAAGCCTATCTGGAAGGGGACAGATTATTTGTTTACGCCAGCGCGGTAGGGGACGCGCCGGACATAACAGTTAAAAGTGAAGGAGATGGGAGTCCGATGGCTGTATCGCTGACAATCAACTCTGTGGTGTACGGAATTGATAAAGACGCTTTGAAAAACGCCACTGACGACGCGCTTGACGAAGTTGCGGGCGTTTTTGGTTTTACTGTTACCAAACGATGATAGTGAGGATTTGCGATTGAGAGGTTTAAATCAGGAAGCTTCAGAGACGGCGGTCCAGGAATACAGGATAGAAACCGAACCGTTTTATCTGCCGATAAGAGACGAGATAGAACTGTTTACCATAGCGTTCGAGAACAAGCTCCCGCTGATGCTAAAAGGCCCCACCGGGTGCGGCAAAACAAGGTTTATATCGTTTATGGCGTACAAACTGGGGCTTCCTCTTATCACAGTGGCCTGCCATGAGGATCTTACCTCAAGCGACCTGGTGGGCCGCTATCTTCTCGACGGGGGATCAACAATATGGCAGGACGGCCCGCTGACCATCGCCGTGAGATGCGGGGGCGTCTGCTATCTGGACGAAATAGTCGAAGCGCGAAAAGACACGACTGTCGTAATTCATCCATTGACCGACGACAGGCGCGTTTTACCCATTGAAAAGCTGGGCCAGATTGTAGAGGCGAGCGACAATTTCGTTTTGTGCGTCTCATACAACCCCGGCTATCAGACGGTATTAAAAGACCTGAAACAGAGCACCAAGCAAAGGTTTATCAGTCTCGATTTCGACTATCCGTCCGCAAGCCTCGAAGAGGAAATAATAATACATGAAAGCGGCGTTGGGCGAAAAGAGGCGGGCGATCTTAGAAAAGTGGCCGAAAAATTCCGCGCGATGAAAAACAGCGGCCTCGACGAGGGCGCCTCCACGCGGCTGTTGATTTACGCGGGGGCGTTGATAAAAAACGGAGTCGATCCGAGGCGCGCATGCGAAAGCGCGTTGATCGACCCTATCACAGACGATACAGAGATCAAAAAGACATTGATGGAAATAGTGGCTTCAATCATATAACGGATTTGCGATGATTCAGCTTGACGGCGGACTAAGAGAAAAAATCGGCGACGAGACAGGCGTCGGGCGATGCCTCGAAAGTATAAGAGCCATGATCGATGACAATGGGGCGCTCGATTATCTGCGGCTGGTGGCGATGCTGTCGGAGTTCGATAAAAAAGCGCGTGACTGGATGCTCGAATCCGGCCCCGAAATTCTTTCCGCCGTAAAAGATAAACCAATTCGTTCGTTGGCTATCCGGCAGGTTCTCGATATGGGCAGGGCGAAGTGGTGCGTGGCTGTGTCGGCTTTGAAAAAGTTTGATGATGTTTCTAAAACAAGCTCAGGTTTTACGATTGAATGG
>DRJW01000057.1 GCA_011052055.1 Nitrospirota bacterium | reverse complement strand
CACGCCTTCGATTTAAGCGACGAGGAAGTCGTGACCCAGTGGGTCGAGAATCCATACTGGCAATACTTCTGCGGTGTGGACGATTTCATGCACGAGCTACCGATTGATCCGAGCCTTATGACGAAGTGGCGCAACCGCCTTGAGAGCAAGGGTCTTGAAGAGCTTTTGGAGGAGACGATAAAGATAGGTTTTAAAACTGGCACGGTGAAGCGAACGAGCGTTAAGAAGCTGAACGTCGACACGACTGTTCAGGAGAAGGCGATAACTTTCCCGACCGACGCGAAGCTTTACCACCGCATGCGCGGGAGGCTTGTTGGGCTTGCCAAGGAGAACGGTATTGAACTTCGGCAGAGTTACAAACGCAAATCTCAACGGGCTTTGATAATGCAGGGCCGGTACTCGCACGCCCGTCAGATGAAGCGTTCGAAGAGAGAGGTGAAAAATATCAAAAACTATTTTGGCCGCGTGATGCGTGAGGTGGAGCGGAAGGTTGCGGGTAACGATGTTTTGGTCGAGCGGTTTTCCGAGGCGTTGAAAATGGCTCGCCGTTTGTATGAGCAGAAAAGGAATGACAAAAACAAGCTGTATTCGCTTCACGCGCCGGAGGTCGAGTGTATATCGAAGGGGAAGGCCCATAAGAAGTATGAGTTTGGCTGCAAGGTTGGGGTCGTGACTACATCCAAAGATAATTTCGTGATCGGCTCTATGGCTTTCCACGGCAATCCTTACGACGGGCATACGCTGAAGGAATCGATATCCCAGGCCGAGAAGCTTGGCAAGTTTACGGCGAAAGAGATTTATGTGGACAAGGGTTATCGAAAGCACAATTACGAGGGGTCGGCTGTTGTTCACATGGCTCGTAGCGGGATGAAAAAGTTGAAACGCTCACTTGGAAAGTGGTTAAGGCGTAGGTCGGCTATTGAGCCTGTGATCGGGCACATGAAAAACGACGGTCGGCTGGGTAGAAACTATCTGCTTGGCAAAGAAGGCGACAAGATGAACGCCATCCTGTGCGGCGCTGGTCACAACATGAGGAAGCTGCTGTCGGCTTTCTTATTTTTTCTTTTCGGCTGGCGGGTCCAAAAGGATTTATTGGCAAATACCTGAACATAAAAGACCAAGAATAAAATATCAGCCGACCAAAAAGAGACTTTTTCAGGGACGACTAATTAATGGTACGCCCGGCACAGCCAAACGGCTGTTTTGTTTTGCCGTTGCGTTTTGCGACCAACCACTTCTCTTGCAGGAGGCCCGCCTGCCCATCTTAATTAATGGTACGCCCGGCAGGATTCGAACCTGCAACCCACGGAACCGAAATCCGTTACTCTATCCAGTTGAGCTACGGGCGCGTACCTGCGCGATATTACAAAGAACATTCTATCAGGAAGGAATCAGGTTTCGATGTGTAAATATCGTGACTAAATAAAATATGACCTACCCCGAAATGACGCGCCGTACTGCCGCTATTTCACGATCTTTGTATATTTCGAGCCTTCTAGCGTCAGGTTGTACATTAGCCCCTTGTTACCGAAGATAAACCCGACTATCGGGTCTTTGATATTTTCGGTGTCAATCTGCTTTCCTGCGCCAAGGGTTGCAAGGGCTACCGATCCGTCAACTCCGGCTTTCCATCCGTCGCTATTTCGAAATTTCGTCAAAGCGTTCCGATCCATAAACACAAGAATGACTATTTTCGATGGCGCTCCAAGCTGGAGCCCGATAGAAGCGGCGGCTGTGCTGTAATACTCGACAGTTTTCCCGCCTATACGAAGCGCTCCCTGGCCATACTCTCCGCCTATCCCTATACCGACCTTGATAACCCCAGGAAACACCAAAACGCCCTTGGCTTCTTTTAGAAAGGCGTCGGCGCCGCTAATCTCTTTTTTAAAGCGTTTGAGAGCGGCGTCCACTTTAATGTTGATTTCTTTACCGGAAGCCGCTTTAGCGGTAGTGGAAAAGGGCGCCACAAAAAGCATGAAAGCGGTAACAAACACGGCGCCCCGAAAACCTGCTCCAAAATTCACTTTACTGCCTTTTATTGTAGTAATATAAAACATACTGATGGCATTATAGCCGAGGGGGCATACCCCAACATGGCAAAAAGGACGATAAACGCAGGCTGTTGCTATTCGAAATTGACGCTTTTTACAGCTGGCGCTCCGAAATCGTTCGATGAAAAATTATTTTCATCGGGGGCCGCAACTTCCCCATCTCCGGTGTTGTTATGCTTTTTGCGGGGAAGGATGCGTATTTTTTTCTCATCATGATTAAGCATCGAAACGTTTCCTTCGAGGATCGCGCCTTCTTCGATATGCAGGGATGGAGTTATTATGCTACCTATCAGCTTTCCCTTGCTTGCGATCTGTATTTTCTGGGCGGCGTAAATATTTCCTTCCACGACTCCCTGCACCAAGATGGCGCCAACCTTGATTTCAGCTTTGACCAGAGCTTTATCCCCAACGATCAGGTTGTCCTCTGTAAGAACCTCCCCCTCGAATCGTCCATCGATCCGCACTGTCCCCTCGAACGAGAGCACTCCTTTAAACTCGGTTTCATCACCGAGGAAAGCTTTGATTACATCTTTTTCCATATTACTGCGACCCATGACCAAATCCTCTAGAGCTTACGAATTAAAAGAGGGCTTTATTCTATTCCATTAATCAGCCCGTTAGCAAACAATTTCCAAAAAGGCGTTCCGCCATACATTAAAAGGTATAACGGCAATCAGCTCACTTTCAGCCTATCAATTCTATTATTCTGTTTAAATCATCCACGCCTGTGTAGTTGATTTTTATTGCGCCCCCCTTTCCGGCCTTCGGTTTAATAACTACTTGTGAGGCCAGTTTGCGCTCAAGATCGATGCGAACTTTTTCAAGAAAAATATCGACCGGTTGAGATTTCTTTTTGCTGGCCGACCGGGCGTTTTGCTCCGTTTCGCGGACGCTCAGGGCGGAGTTTATAATCTGATCTCTTAACTTCAACCTTTCCAGGTCTGTGTCAAGAGCGAGGATAGCTTTTGCGTGGCCTATCGTAAGAAGACCATCGGCCAGGTCGTCTTTTATTTTATCGGGCAGTTTTAAAAGCCTCAGCGCGTTGGCTACCGATGGGCGGCTCTTTCCAACATTTTTCGCAAGCTCGTCTTGTGTAAAAGCGCGTTGCCTCATAAGGCGTAAGAAGGCGTTGGCCTCTTCAATCGGGTTTAAGTTCTCGCGCTGTATGTTTTCAATCAGCGCAAGCTCAAGGGCGTCTGAATCACGTACAACTTTGATAAGAGCCGGTATTGTCTTTTGCCCAAGGCTCTTGACCGCGCGCCAGCGCCGCTCGCCCGCCACCAGCTCGTAACCGTTTTGCTTTTTGGCCACGATGACCGGCTGGATAACGCCCTTCTCCTTTATCGAATCGGCCAGCTCTTTTATCGCCTCTTGATTGAACACGACTCTGGGCTGATAACGGCTTGCCACTATCTGATCGACCGGAATATTTTCTACTTTTTCAAAATCGCCTGGCTCTCTTGCTTCTTCCCGTTTAGAAGGTATAAGCGCGTCGAGCCCTCTTCCAAGCGCCTTTCTGGTGGTCATCTTTCACTCCCGATCTTACTGTATACTCCGTTTTGCGGAGATTGTCCGTTAACATCATTCTGATCATTAGAAACGGAATTTCGCTCCGCCCGTTTATGATTCTGTATAAGCTCATGCGCAAAATCAATATACGCATCGGCGCCCTTGGATTTGAAATCGTAAAGTATTATTGGCTTGCCGTGCGATGGAGCCTCTGAAAGGCGTATGTTTCTTGGTATCACGGTCGTAAAGACAAGATCGCCATAGTGATCCCGCACTTCTTTTATCACCTGCTGGGAAAGCACCGTCCGGCCATCGACCATTGTAAATAAAATACCCTCGATCTTGAGCTCCGGGTTAAACGCATCCCTGATTCGACCGATCGTCTTATCAAGCTGGCTCAACCCCTCCATAGCATAATACTCTGTTTGTAAAGGGATTACAACGGAATCGGATGCTGAAAGCGCGTTTATCGTGAGCATTCCAAGGGAGGGAGGGCAATCTATGAGAACAAAATCGAAATCGTCTTCTACTTGCTGGATCAGCTCCAACAGCCTTCGCTCCCGGTTCTCGACAGTAACCAGCTCTATCTCCGCTCCATACAGGTCGGTCGTGGATGGTATCGCCTTTAGCCGGTCTACGGCAGTATCGTAAATCATTGATGGCGTGATTTCCCCTTCCATCAAAGCAGTATATATATTGGCGTCGCCCTGGTTTTTTGGAAGACCAAGCCCTGTCGTGGCGTTTCCCTGGGGATCAATATCTAACAAGAGGACGTTTTGATCGGCCACGGCCAGGCAGGCGCCAAGATTGACTGTGGTCGTCGTTTTGCCCACACCGCCCTTTTGGTTGGCTACACAGATAACTCTTTTCATTTTGCTATCAAATTACCAAATGATTTAAACAAAAAGTCTTGATTCTGCTATAAAAATCTGCTTTTCATGCCAGATGGAGGAAGTATAGCAACAGATCAGGGATAGGACAAGATAAAAAGATGGTTCCACGTGGAACATTTCTACCGGTTATTTTTCACCTTACTTTTATGTTCCACGTGGAACTTAAGGCAAGCATTCGTTTGCTCAGGTGAAATAAACCCTTAAAACCCTCAAATGCCCAAACCATCCAGGCGCTTTTAATTCTTCAACACGCGCCCCTGGAATCGCCGCCTCCAATTCCTCAATTTCCGCATCTACTTCTCTTCCTTTAAAAAAGTCGAAAGCTCCGCCTTCTTTAACTTTACCTTTCCAAAGTTTTATGGTCGAGAGAATGCTTCCGGCGCCACGTGTTATAACTCTATCGAACTTTTCTTTGTATACACCCGGCTCCACCCTCAGAAGCCGGGCCTCAACGTTATTGGCTTGATAAAGGTCTTTCACGGTCAGGCAATGCTTTATAAAGCCTATCTTTTTCTGATTTGAGTCAATGAGTATATATTTGTTGCGTGTGTCCGCAAGCGCCATCGCAAGCCCAGGGACTCCCGGCCCGGAGCCGAAATCAGCTATGGCTCCTATCTCCTCAATGACATATCGGGAACCGAGCCAGGCCGATGGAGCAATCAACAGGTCAAATATTTCATCATCAGGAACCGAGGTAAGCGCAAACTTCTGGTTCCACGCAACAAGCCTGTCGCGTACCACGATCAGCTTTTCAAGAATTTCGGGCGGGAAAGCCTGGATAATTTCAGCCGGAGGCTTTTTCACGGGCGAGTTTCTCAAGATAGATATGGAGTATCGACAACGCCGCAGGCGTGACGCCCGATATGCGTGACGCCTGACCAAGATTGAGCGGCTTTATCCTTTCAAGCTTTTCGCGTACTTCCATTGAAAGCCCCGGCGTTTCGCTGAAATCAAAATCGGACGGAAACTTTTTCTCTTCCGATTTTCTGGTCTTTAGCACAAGGCGCTCTTGACGTATTATATACCCTTCGTACATGCATTCCGTCTCGATCACTTCCGCCTCTTCATCAGTCAGGTCTGGTGGCCGTTCATAAAAAGGAAGATGTAATATATTGATATTAGGCCGTTTAAGCATATCCCACAACGACATGCCACTGCTCGGTATCTCCCCGCCCAGACCTATCAAATCGGCCTTGCGCACGTCTCCCGGTTTTATGCGAAAGTTTTTCAACTTTTCTGTCTCCCTTTTAATTCTGTCTCTTTTCGCGCAGAATAGCTCCCAGCTGTGGTCATCCAGAAGACCTGCGTCACGTCCCGTCTGGCAAAGCCTCAGGTCGGCGTTATCGGGCCGGAGCAGGAGCCGAAACTCGGCGCGGGAGGTAAACATCCGGTACGGCTCCTCCGTCCCTTTAGTAGTCAGATCGTCTATCAGAACGCCTATGTATGAGCTGTGCCGCTCAAAAAGTATCGGCTCCAGAGATTTACAGCGTCTTCCTGCGTTTATCCCCGCGACAAGGCCCTGCGCCGCCGCCTCCTCATAACCTGATGTTCCGTTAATCTGACCGGCGAAATAAAGACCTTTAACAAGTTTCGTCTCAAGCGTCGGGTAAATCTGGGTCGGATTACAAAAATCATATTCAACTGCGTATCCGGGGCGCGCGATCTCCACATTCTCCAATCCAGGTATCGTTCGCAAAAACTTACGCTGTACATCTTCGGGTAAAGATGTGCTAAGGCCGTTCGGATAATATTCATCCGAAGTTAAGCCCTCCGGCTCCAGAAAGATTTGATGGCTTTTTTTCTCTGGAAACCTTTTGACTTTATCCTCGATAGAGGGGCAATACCTGGGCCCGACTCCCTGTATGGCTCCTGTGAAAAGAGGTGAGCGGTCGAGGTTTTCTTCGATGACTTTTTGTGTAGCCTCGTTTGTGTGTGTTATATGGCACTCGATCTGCGTCTGCTTGATCCCATCAGAGAAAAAAGAAAACTTGACCGGGTTTACATCCCCTGCCTGCGGCTCTGTTTTTGAAAAATCGATGGTCTCTTTTTTTAGCCGCGCCGGAGTGCCTGTCTTCAGCCTTCCCACCTCAAACCCGATCACGCGCAGATGATCGCTTAAACCAATAGCCGCCTTCTCGCCCGCCCTGCCGGCCTGATATTGTTTGAGGCCTATATGTATCAGGCCATTTAAAAACGTGCCGGAGCTTAACACCACCGCCTTAGCTTCGATCCGCTCGCCGTTGTCTGTTTCGACTCCGGCTATTTCGTTTGCTTTTATTATTAATTTTATTACCTGCCCCTCTTTTATTGTAAGTCCCGGCTGGGATTCGAGCGTCTCACGCATTCTGGCTTTGTACAAATGCTTATCCGCCTGCGCCCTTGGGCCGCGCACCGCAGGGCCTTTGGACATGTTCAGGATACGGAACTGGATACCTGTGGCGTCGATGCACTTAGCCATCTCCCCGCCCAGCGCATCGATCTCCCGGACAAGATGACCCTTGGCAAGGCCGCCTATAGCAGGGTTACAACTCATTCGCGCTATCTGCTCGATATCCATTGTGAGCATAAGCGCGCCTAGTCCCATCCGGGCCGAAGCAAGCGCCGCCTCGCATCCCGCGTGGCCGCCGCCGATTACTATGACATCGAATTTATTCATGCACTGAACCCTGACTTACCAAAATCAAT
>DRJW01000056.1 GCA_011052055.1 Nitrospirota bacterium | reverse complement strand
TGGGTGCGAAGCTGTCAGTATGTCGTTCGCCGCCAATGAAGTTACTGCGATTATCGGGCCATCGGGTTGTGGTAAATCCTCGTTCCTGAAAGGGCTGAACCGGCTCACCGATGAGTTTAACTGCAGGTACAAAGGCTCCATTATTTTAAAAGATGGAAAGGATATTATGAACCTTGATCCATACGAGCTTTGTATTTTAAGGGGTGATAGAATAGGATATGTTATGCAAAAGCCTGTGCCCTTTTCTGGAAAAACTATTTTTCAGGATGTCGCCATGCCCTTGAGGGCTGTTGGTATATCCGATAATGGGAAGCTTCGCGCTAAAGTAAAAGCGGCCATGGTGAAGGCCGCTTTGTGGGAGGAAGTCGAAGACAGGCTAGAGAACTTGTCCACTTCTCTTTCTGGAGGTCAGCAACAGAGGCTTTGCATAGCCAGGGCGATTATCAACACGCCGGATATTTTGCTACTTGACGAGCCATGCTCTTCGCTGGATCCAAAATCGACACAGCTGGTAGAAAACCTTATTCTGGAGCTTGCGGCGGATCATACCGTGGTAATAGTCACGCATAACATGCAACAGGCCCAACGGGTGGCGCACCGCACCGCATTTTTTTATGAAGGACGTCTTGTAGAATACGATTTTACAAATAATATTTTCAGTAATCCGTCAAACGAGCTGACATCGGATTATATAATCGGCAAGTTCAGCTGATTCAGGGAGAAGAATAAAAAATGACGAAAATCATAATGGACGAAATGAAGAAGACCCGTGACGCGCTCCAGGCCCTGCTAAAAGAGGCGCAGGAGTCATGCAGACTCACAATCAAGCTGATTCATGGCGAAGAAGATACGAAAGTTCTGCTCGACCGGATTCTTGAGCTTGAGGCAAATGCGGATAACGAGATGGTCCGCATTACAGAAGAGCTCTCCGAGATAGTTGGCAAGCTGTTCCTTGCAGGGCTTTTAAAAAGAGCTGTCGTGTGCGATGCCGTCGTGGTCAATGACACAGAAGAGATGTTCGATATTATGCAACATGTCGCGGAAAACTGGGTCAGGGTGATGGAGAGCGACTCACGCGGTCTCACAGAAGAGATTAAAGCTATCCTGGAAAGTATGTTGCAAAATTGTATCGTTATGCTGGAGAAAGCCATCGACATATTGGATGGCAAGGACATCAGCCAGCATACCTTGAATTTCATCCAGGAAGTAGACGGAAATATAAACCAGGCCAACATCAGCGCCCACAATATTCTGCTGTCGATGAAAGGGGATAAAAAAACCATCATACGAATAATCAGGATAGTAAAACATATAGAAAATCTTGGCGACAAGATAAAAACAGTCTCTTCCTATCTTCTTTACATCCGAACAGGCGATTTTATTAAAGTCTGACCACAAAAAACCCGCCGATTGAAGTTGAAACGTAGCTCCTGTTCCGTTTTTCCGTCAAATTTTTCAAACACGAAAAGTGATCTCATATTAATAATAATCTAACAATCCTTTAATAGTAACTTAACCCAAATCGGGTTCATTCACGCATACACTATCCGCACAAAGTAGTTGGAGGTTTTAGAGATGATGCAGGTTGAAAATAAAAAGATTGAAGAAGAAACCATAGCTGAAAGGCACAACAGAATATTGTCTTCGATAACGCATGACCTAAAATCACCGATAAACGCGATCATCAGTTGCGCTTCACTATTAAATGAAAAGTCGAGAGAAGATTTCAGCGACCCCATGTCCGGGGAGTTTATAAAAATGATTCTGAAAGCGGGTAACGAAGCTCATTCGCTTGTTCAGGGAATATTGACCATGGCCAAGATGGAGGCGGGGAAAGATAAAATCGAGCCGGAATTCATATTTGA
>DRJW01000055.1 GCA_011052055.1 Nitrospirota bacterium | reverse complement strand
TGAGGGATTGCCCAGGTTTACCGGGCCGGTTTCGCTGGAGTAAAGAAGCTTTACAATTCCATCCACAAGGTCGGAGACATAGCAAAAAGACCTGGTCTGCGATCCGTCGCCGAAGATTGTGATGTCGTCCCCGACCTGCGCCTGGCATATAAAACTGGTCACGGCTCTGCCGTCATCCGTTCTCATCCGGGGGCCGTAGGTGTTGAAAATGCGCAGAATCCGGACATCGAGACCGTAGGCCCTGTGGTAGGCCATAGTGGCGGCTTCGGCGTATCGTTTCGCCTCGTCGTAGCACGACCTGGGGCCGATGGAATTCACAAGGCCCCAGTAACTTTCTTTTTGAGGATGCTCTTCGGGATCCCCATACACTTCCGACGTGCTGGCCATCATGAAGACCGCGTTGTTGTCTTTGGCCAGCTCCAGCGCGGCGTGCGTTCCCGCAGAGCCGACGAGCAGGGTTTCAACCGGATACTTCATGTAATCTATCGGCGAGGCCGGGGACGCGAAATGGAGAACGTAATCGAAAGGCCCGGAAATCCCGGACAAGCCTTTGGATACATCTTTTTCAACGAAGGAGAAGTTACTGGAGTTTATATGCTCGATGTTGCTTTTCGATCCGGTGATAAAGTTGTCTACGCAAACAATTTCCATTCCGTCCCCCAGCAACTCGTCGGCAAGATGCGAGCCTATGAATCCCGCTCCTCCGGTTATCAGCGCTTTCGGCATGTTGTACCTTCCTTTTTAACCACGGCCAATGCTGTAGTATTCAAAACCCATTGCCCGCTTTCTCTCTGGGTCGTAAAAATTACGCCCGTCAAAAATAACCGGTGTTTTCATCAGTCCCTTGATACGCTCCATGTCCAAAGAGCGAAACTCGCGCCATTCGGTGACCAGTATTAACCCGTCCACGCCTTTTGCCGCGTCATACGCATTCTGGCAATATGTTATATCGGGTAGATCGTTTTTGGCTTTGTCCTGGGCTACCGGGTCGTAAACTTTCACTTTTGAGCCTTTAGACAAAAGTATCTTTATTATCTCCACAGATTTCGCGTCACGCATATCGTCTGTGTTCGGCTTGAAAGCAAGGCCCAGAACACCGAATGTCCTGCTTTCCATATCCTGGAACCGCTCCGTGATCCTGCCTGTAAAATGAGAGACTCTCTGTTTGTTAATGTCCATCACTTCCCGTAAAAGCCCCATGTCGCAACCTAGATCCGCCGCCGTTCGCTCAAGCGATATTACGTCCTTGGGAAAACATGAGCCGCCGAAACCAAGGCCCGCCTCCAGAAAATCGGGCCCGATCCGCTTGTCGGCTCCGATTCCTTTTGCAACGTCGGCAACGTTGGCGCCGGCTTTCTCGCAAATATCAGCGATGGCGTTTATAAACGAGATTTTTGTGGCCAGAAGGGCGTTTGACGCATACTTGATAAGCTCCGCCGAGGCCACATCCGTTATCAGAATCGGCGCGCCCAAAGTGGCGTACAGCTCCATAAGTTTCATGGCGACATTCTTTGACGGGGCGCCTATGACGATCCTGTCGGGACTGAGCGCGTCGCCTATGGCCGAGCCCTCCCGAAGAAACTCGGGGTTGGATACAACGTCAAAATCCACGTCAGAGGTTTTCGTCTCATTGACCAATTTTCGCACGATGTCTCCCGTCCCGACCGGGACGGTGCTTTTGTTTACAATGACCTTGTAACTGTTTAAATGCTCTCCTATTACTCTCGCCGCGCTTTGGACATATGAAAGGTCGGTTTCCCCGCCGTTTTTCGCCGGTGTGCCGACGCAGATAAAAACGATTTCCGCGTTATCGACAGACCCGCCCACATCTGTTGAAAACGAAAGCCGTTTTTCGCTCATGTTCCGTTTGACCATCTCTTCGAGACCTGGCTCGTAGATAGGCATGATCCGTCTGTTTAGAGCTTCTATCTTCTCTTCAATCACATCCACGCAGGAGACTTCGTTGCCAAGGTCGGCAAAGACGGTCCCGGTGACAAGCCCTACGTATCCTGTGCCTATAACAGATATGCGCAAAATCTGATCCTTCTATTTGATTGGAATCAACAAAGACCGCCCATTATATCCGAACTTAAGGAAAAACGACACTTTCAACCGAGGCGCCGGATTATTGATATCGAGAATTTGCAAGGCCGCCGGAGTCGTCCAAAATAAATGATTTTAGCTTCTAGCCCTGTTTTGCGTTTTCACGCAGTTTTTCGGCTTTACCTTCGTATTCTTTAAGCTTCTCCCTGTTTTTTTTCACAATTTCCGGAGGGGCGTTTTCCACGAATTTTTTATTGGAAAGTTTTTTTGTGAAAATATATATTTCTTTTTCCACTTTCTCAAGTTCTTTTCTGGTTTTTGCCCTTCGCTCTTTTTCTCCGGCTATTCCAGCCAGATCGACAAACACCTCTACTTTCCCGGAGACGCCTGCCGCGCTTTGCTCTGGGCGGTCTTTCTTATTTGCGATGAGGGACACATCTATATTGGCAAGCTTGCTTATATAAGGCGCCTGTCTTGAAATAATTTCCTTAAGGCCGGGATCATCTTTAGCGTAAATAGCGGCCTTAAGGGTAGTCGATGGCTTGATGGAAAGCTCGCCCCGGATGTTTCTTATAGTCGTGGTGATATCTATGATTGTATTCATGTCGCGCTCGATGGTCTCATCCACAAAAGACTCTTCATACACAGGGTAATCTGCGCGTCCAACCAGGTCCCCGTCCGGTTTTACTTTCTGCCATAGCTCTTCAGTGATAAACGGCATAATGGGATGGAGCAGGCGCAAAGTAGTCTCAAGAGTTTTCGCCATAACATGTCTTGCGGCGTCTCCTCCCGATTCGTGACCGTAAAGCCTCGGTTTTATCATTTCCAGATACCAGTCGCAAAACTCCCTCCATATGAACTGGTAGAGGATATGCGCCGTGTCGTTGAACCTGTACTCGTCTATCGACTTGCGGGCGCCTAAAATGGCTCTTTGCATACGGGAGAGAATCCACCTGTCGGCAAGGTCGAGGTCGTCGCGCATGACATCCGTTTTGGAGAAGTCGAAATCTTTGAGATTCATCAGCGCGAACCGGGAGGCGTTCCACAGTTTATTCGTAAAGTTGCGGTAACCTTCGATTCGCTCTTCGGAAAGCTTTATATCACGCCCCTGGGCCGCGAAAGCGGCCAGCGTCATTCGCATTGCATCGGAGCCGTAACGCGACATAATCTCCAGAGGGTCAACCACGTTCCCTTTCGACTTGCTCATTTTTTTCCCCTCCGCGTCCCGAACCAGGGCGTGGATATAAACTTCGCGGAAAGGGACTTCGCCGGTGAATTTAAGCCCCATCATAATCATTCTGGCCACCCAGAAAAATATGATGTCGAACGACGTTACAAGAACAGATGTGGGGTAAAAGGTTTTGAGCGCTTCTGTCTTATCCGGCCAGCCAAGCGTGGAGAAAGGCCACAGCGCCGAGGAAAACCATGTGTCGAGCACGTCCGATTCTTGCTCTAGCTCTTTACAGCCACATTTTACACATTCGTCCGGGTCGTCTCTTAATACCATAATTTCGCCGCATTTTAAGCATGTCCACGCCGGTATCCTGTGCCCCCACCATATCTGCCTGCTTATGCACCAGTCTTTTATGTTTTCCATCCAGTCGTTATACAGGTTTTCCCAGCGCCCCGGCACAAAACGCACCCTGCCTTGCTTTACAGCGTCTATGGCCGGTTTTGCCAGGGGGGCTACCTTGACGAACCACTGTTTGGAAACGTTCGGCTCGACAACCGTATGACATCGGTAACATACGCCAACCGCGTGCCTGTGCTTGTCCACCCGGACCAACAGCCCGGCGGTTTCAAGCTCGGACACGATACCGTCTCTTGCCTTGCACCTCTCCTCTCCGGCGTAACC
>DRJW01000054.1 GCA_011052055.1 Nitrospirota bacterium | reverse complement strand
CGTCAGGCGAGGCGGCGAGACAAAATAGCCGCAAGCGTAGTAGTAACTACTCTGAGGACGATTTTGACTCGTCAACGAAGCATGGCGCCTTTTAAGCCGATTGTAGCAGAAATGAATTTTTAGAGGCTCCCTATATATGCTTCATATCCATTTTTTCACTTTCATCAATATTATCAGACCGGTCAAGAGCGCCCCGGACCAGGTTAAGACGTAAAACAAAGCGAAGCCTCGATGTATTCTGCGCTTTCTCTTTAGCCCGGTCACCATAAGGCATACAAGGGCCGGGGGAATGGCGTAAATAATCGCATGGTGTATGTTCATAATCCATCTGGGCGCGTTCCCGCCAACCTCGTATCCGGCCCTTACGAGAATGATTATTAACAGGTATGACGCCAGGGTCGCTATGGCGTGAGCAAAGGCGACTTTTTTATGCTGGCGGATGTTACCGTTGAGGGCAAGTATGCCGGCCCAAACCAGCAGAAACGTCAGCAGGGGGATATCGCCTTCGATCAGGTATAAAAGTCTGGAGCCATTCATATGGAAAGAGACGTCGAAATTTTTCCCTGTTTTGTTAAAACGGGATAATGCATCCGGTCAGGGCCATCATCTCAAGGCCCGCTCTTTGTTGATCACCGCTATTAATTCCTTAACAGCGATATCAAGGTCATCGTTTACAATTACGTAATCGAATTTTTCTTTCTGCTTCATCTCGTTTTTGGCCGCGTCCAGCCTGATTTTCAATTTGCCAGAGGATTCGGTTCCCCTCCCCGTTAAACGCCTTTCAAGCTCTTCCAAAGAGGGCGGAAGAAGGAAAATTGATCGGCTATGGATATCCTTGTTTCTAAGCGCCTCGGCTCCCTGCACGTCGATTATGAGCAGAAGATCGCGATCCGCGTTCTCTAACACTTTCTCGATGGTTTTAAACGATGTGCCGTACATGGCGCCATGAACATTAGCCCATTCGATAAATTCATCGTCGTCCATCATTTTTTTAAAAGTCCGCTCGTCCACGAAATAGTAATCGATACCGTCGGTCTCTTCGGGGCGTTTAGAGCGGGTTGTGTGGGATATCGACCTGTCCAGATCGGAAACAGATGGCAAAACCATTTCAGCGACAGTTGTTTTTCCCGCTCCTGACGGGGCGGAAAGAACAAACAATATGCCTTTCCCGACTTTGGGCGGTTCTATCATTTTTCGCCCGGCTCACTCCAGGTTCTGGGCCTGCTCACGTATTTTCTCAAGCTCGCTTTTTATATCCACGACGATCTTTGTAATATCGGCCAGCGGCGTTTTGGAGCCGACGGTGTTGGTTTCGCGGTTTATCTCCTGCAATAAAAATTCGAGCTTCCTCCCCATCGGCCCTTCTTCGTCCATCATCCCGGAGGCCTGCTTCAAATGACTCACAAGGCGGGTAATCTCTTCTGATATATCACTCCTGTCGGCGAGCGCCGCCGCCTCCTGCGCTATCCTGCTTTCATCGAGCTCCACATCCTGGGTAAGCTTCTCAATCCGTTTTTTCAAAGAGGCGAAACGCTCGGACTTCGAATTTTCACTGGCCTCGCTTATATCTTTTATTAAAGACTCGATAACATCAAACCTGTGACGGATATCGGCAAGGATCTGGCTCCCTTCAATTTTACGCATTTCAGCCAGGTGATCGAGCGCGCCTCCAAGCGCCTCTTCAATAAGCGGCCACGCTTCGTCCGCGCTACATTCGGCGTCTTGCGCTGTAAAAAGGTCTTTGACCTGAAAAAGCTCGCCAAAAGATGGAGGATATTTAATTCCATACCGCTCAGCCAGGGATGCGGCTACGGCCAAATACCCCTTGAGCAGGTCTTCGTTGACCACCACTTTGCAAGAGCCGCTTTCAGAAACAATGGAAACTGAAATATCAAAAAAACCGCGTGAAAATCTGGTCTTGACGGCTTTGCGGATGCCGTCGTCGATTCGATAGTCGCGGTCGCTGTTTTTAATATTAAAATCGATATATTTGTGATTTACCGACTTGGCTTCGACCGTCACGCTGGCGCCGTTGTTTTCCTTGCTCCCCCTTCCGTAACCTGTCATCGATACCGCCATAAACTAACCTCGTTTCAATTTACCAGTCATCTGCCAGCGTGTAGCATGGCTATCATGTCTATCTCCACCAGCGCGCCAAGGGGCAAGGCCGCCACCTCGACCGTCGAGCGGGCGGGAGGGTTGTCAACAAATCTTTCCTGATAGATCGTATTTACACTTGCGAAATCTTTCAGGTCGGCGAGGTAGATCGTGGATTTGACCACATCGGTGAAAGATGCCCCCGCTGAAACCAAAACCTCCTCAAGATTTTTCAGCGTCTGCCTGGCCTGAATTTCAACATCGCCTCCGGCAAGCTTGCCTGTGGCCGGATCGATCCCTATCTGCCCGGCGGTATATACCATGCCTCCGGCCACTATCGCCTGAGAGTAGGGGCCGAGGGCTGAGGGAGCCTTATCCGTTTTTATCACTTTTTTATTCATATTGTAACGCCAGCCAAAACCTTGGTCTCCTATGATCGTCGCCGATTGTAAGCTTGCGATGAATTCTAACCTAATAGCGGCTCCGGGGCAAAGCTTCTGCTGTAGTCTACATAAAATATTTGAGCGCCACCGCCAGAAACACGCCTGAAAAAAGCGATAGCAGGACGCTTTTTAACCTTGCGTAAAGGGCAAGAGCCACGATAAGAGCGGTCAGCTTTATCAGAAGCTCTACGGCGTCAAACTCGCCTTTCCACATGATTAATGATTTTGAGACCACGCCTGCGAAAAAACTCATCGCCGTGTAGATGAGAAATTTCAGCGCGCGGCCTCCCAACATATACCGCCCCGTCAGTAAAAACGGCGCCGCTCGCAAAATATATGTGCCGACGCCTGCGCCAAGAGCCACAAACAGCCATTGGTTAAGCGTCATGATTCGGCCAGTGATAAGGTTAGCCCGATCCCTACGGCGCAGATCGCCATTCCCCATCCGGGTATCAACGTCTCCAAAAAAGGGGTGAGCGTAAATCCCAGACCAACAGCCGCCATCTCGTAGCGGCTTTTTATATCGATAGCCAGAAGAAGGCTGAAATAGATGGGCATGAAAAGGGTCGCGCCGAAAATAAGTTCGGCGGGGGCGTTTCCCCCCAGCGCTATCCCCACCGCAGTCCCTCCGATTATCGCCGGGATCATCGGAACCGAAATCCCCCTGTAATAATCGAAAAGATTCCCCGGCTCCTCTCTTCTGGACTGGAAAAAAGTGAGTAAAAACGGGGTCATGGCCACGAACTGCGCCCATAGCAAGAGCCTTTTTAAAGGAACGTCTCTAAACATCTGCGACAGGGTAACGCTCATGACGAAAAACCGGAGGTTGGCGAGAATACCGATGGTTATCAGCTGAAACAAAGTCGCGCCTGATATGGAAAGGTCTAAAATAGCGTAGAGGGCAGGGGCGGCGTATATCGCCACCGTCATGGCAAACGCCCCTAAAGGTGGAACGTTCGCCATTTGGGCGGCCATACCGTATCCGATAAAAATCGTGAAGATGGTCGGAAGCGCGGGAACGCAAACGCGCATTCCCCTGCGAAAATCGTTTGAGACAGCCATAATTATAAATAGTAGCGCAACTGACCGTTGTAGCCATGCGCAATCGCCCAGGATAATTTAAAAAATCAGTAGCGATCCCAATTAATCAATATGACTTTCCTGTTTTCCGCTTCACAAAAAATTATTCCTGGTTTTTCTCCATTTCGATCATTAATAAATGGCTATCTTCAAGAGCTTTAAATGTCAATTTTGCGCTTTCATTTATTTCTAAAGCGTCCCGGCCTTTCAAAGTAACGTCGTTTACAGACAGAGCCCCTTCTATGCAGACAAGATAGATTTGGCGGTTTTGCTGATTCGTAAACTCAAGCGTTTTGCCTGCGTCGATCTCCGAGACATAGATATTGGCGTCCTGGTGGATTGTTATGGCGGCATTATCCGCTTTGCCGGATACGACATGAAAAAACTTGTTATGGCGGTCTTTTTTCTCAAACCTCCTTGAGCCATATTGCGGCGTCAGCCCATCTTCGTTCGGCAATATCCATATTTGCAAAAACCGAAGAGTTGTGTCCAGATTGTCATTCATTTCAGAGTGGGTGATGCCTGTGCCCGCGCTCATATACTGGATGTCGCCGCGCTTTAAGGTCTCTTTATATCCCATACTGTCCGCATGGGTCAGCTCGCCGTCAATGCAGTAAGATACGATCTCCATATTCTGATGGGGATGGGTAGTAAAGCCGGTTTGCGGCTGGACAAGATCGTCGTTGAGCACGCGCAGAACGCCGAACTGCATATTCTTCGTGTTGTAATATTCTGAGAACGAAAAATGAAAGCGGCTTTCAAGCCATCCGTGCTTTGCGTGAAACAAATTTTTCAACTCTATTTTATTTAATGTGCTCATAACTTCTCCATTAAAAATAATTAACGCTCTGGATTATTCTCAGGCGTTTATCCGGCTTTTTTCAGATCACCGGCGCGCAATCAGAGGAGTAAATATTTGAGATATCAAAAATTCCATCTAATCACCGCTAAAACTTATTACTTTATGTACTCCGTCACAAAAAGGCTTGTTTCTTGACGCGCCGCACCTGCATAACGTGTAATGGTTTTCAGAGTTCAACTCTTTTTTGCTCTCATCATCAAGCTCGATCCCTCCTCTTACGTGGAGAGGGCCATTTTTAGCGATGGATATCTCTTCATCTGAAAAATAATCATCAAAAAATTCATCTTTTACCTTGTATGTCAAAGCTCCTGACGGGCACTTGCTGATAGTTTGAATAGTATTTTCTTTCTCCCCCCTATCCGGGTTTGAAATTCTTTTCCCGTCTTGATCCCTGCTAAAAAATACTTCAGGGGAGCCTGTCACGCATGCGCCGGCATGGCAACATACGCCACTGTTATCTACTACTGTGATCTGTTTCCCTTCAAATTCATTAATCGCAGGTTGCTCTTTTCGCTCTTTTTCCCCGCTGAAACCGGTACTCGCATGTGATCCATCGCAGTAAGGCTTATTGTTCGACGCGCCGCATCTGCAAAGAGCGATGACTTCTTTATTTTCAAATTCTGTATTTTTTGAATCTGTTAGTTTTTGGAGATTTTCAACTGTGTAAGGACCGTTTTCACTTATTTTGATTTTCGCCATGTTTCCCTCGTTAGAATTTTAAAAATTGTTAAACTTTTTACTCAATGGCTCATGATCGAGCCTGGCGCCTGCTTCACTAACCCTCGTTTGCGATTTCGGTTAACGGGATTCTCTGACTTGGCGCTTCCCTTTCCTTTAGTTGGGCCGGGAGCGAATCAGGGTCTCCTTTCTCGCCAATGGCCATTACACATAAAGCTTTGTAATCGTCGGGCGGGACTGCCGTTACTTCGTATGCTTTGCGCTCGTCGAATCCGCCCATGATGTGGCACGACAGCCCCATATGATTCGCCTGTAGCGCAAGCGCCATGCAGGCGGCGCCGGTGTCGAACTCGCTCCATCTGTTCGGTTTCCCGTTGTTCTTATAATTCTTTTTTGCGAACACAACCACCAGTAGAGGAGCGTGTTTCGCCCACACCTTGTTTGCCTCCACCAGAATAGATTGAAACTGCTCCAGCCGATCTTTTTTATCTGCATAGATGAACCGCCACGGCTGTTCGTTGAGGCAAGACGGGCTCCACCGGGCCGCTTCAAACAAGGTTTCTATATCGTTTAGCGCGATTGAGCTGTGTTTAAAGGCTCTTGGAGACCACCTGTCGATAAACATCTTGTTCAGCTTTTTATACCGGCTATTTCTCATTTTTATCCTCTGTTTCTCTTATCACTTTCAGCGGGCGTATTTTAAGCACATATGGTATATTTATGTAAGTAGGTACTATTTGGTAACTAGCTATGCGTAAGGAACCTTGAACAAAAAAATCGAGCTTGAGATGGAGGCGCCGTCGCCCGATTGCCCCTTGTCGCCATGCATTAAACTTCTCGCGGGCGCATGGACGCTGGAAATAATCTGGCATATTAAAAATAGCCCCAAACGATATGGCCAATTGCGCCGGTTGTTGGGCAAGATTTCATCCAAGGTTCTTACAACCCGGCTTCGGCAACTTCAAGAGCGCGGCGTTGTGTTTCGCAAAGTTATTCCCAGCGTCCCGCCAATGGTTGAGTATGGGCTTACAGATAATGGGAAACAGTTAATACCGGTTTTAAATGCAATAAGTAAAGTCAAAATAGATACTGATCCAATTCAGGGGAGGCGCAAGGATGGATAAATCAGAGCAGGACAAGTTTGTTGAGAAACAGGGCGAGGAATGGAGCGGGGTGGCCCATGCATGGGAGAAATGGGACGTATGGCTCGATGAGAATATGGCCAGGTGCGACGAGCTTGTTTTGGAGCGCGCAAAAGTGGCTTTAGGCCATAATGTCCTCGACCTTGGGAGCGGCACCGGTTATCCGGCGCTAAAAGCGGCGGCCATTGTCGATGTAAACGGGTCTGTTACCGGGCTGGATATGGCAGAGGAAATGCTGAACGTCGCCCGCAGAAAAGCTGAAGCGCTCGATCTTAAACATGTGTCGTTTAAAAAATGTGATGTGAGCAGGCTCCCTTTTGAGGATGGTAGCTTTGACGCGGTCACGTCCAGGTTTTGCCTGATGTTTCTCCCAGAGCCTGCTGGCACGTTAAATGAAGTGTTTCGCGTGCTGAAAAAGGGAGGAAACTTCGCCGGGGTCGTGTGGGGGCCTCCCGATAAAAACCCCGGTCTCACTCTGGCTATCGGGATGCT
>DRJW01000053.1 GCA_011052055.1 Nitrospirota bacterium | reverse complement strand
TACCGGCCCGACCGGCGCCTGCGTGTACAGAATGAAGTGTGACATATGCTCTTCGAGCGTTTATACTGAGACCGTTTGAGCGTATCAAGCAAGGGGGAAATTTAGTTTGAACCAAGGGGGAAATTTAGTTTGAACGAAGGAAAAACTTCGCGGAGACTGGCCCGGTTCAAAGATATCGTCTCCAGGCTCAAGGTTGAAGTTGACGAAACGGGCTTCTGGCGGTTGCAGGTCGCGGCTCGCGACGCAATCTTGAGCGTTGACGCATCGTCCACCGGATCCCAGGATATCGCCCTTGAGCAGATTTGTGAAATAGTAAGGCTTCTTTTCGGCGGAACCACAAGCTCTATCATTCTGGAAAATACGCATGGCTGGCGCGTCGCCGCCGCTACCGGAGAAGGCGCGGAAAAAATCGTCGGACTCAGGCTTGATCTAGACGACTCCTCCATATCAAGCAAAGTGATAAAAAATAAAACCTCATACTACTTCTCGCAGATCAACGATGAAAAAGGCGTGTCACGCGGCAACGCCCCTGAAAGATATCCTAATAGCGCGTTTTGCTCTTTTCCTTTACTGGGCATGGACAATAACACGCTTGGCGTGGTTAATGTGGCCGGAATGGACAAAGCCCACCCAATCTTTACCGACGAGCGGGTCTCTATGGAGGGAGCTTTAGAGACGATCGCCGTAAAAGTCGCCAAGCTGAAAAAGAATGAAGAGCTGATGTCCGCTCAAAAAGATATTGAAACAATGAAAGAGGCTGAAACCATCAAAGAGAAGCTTCTATACATGACAATTCATGATTTAAAGAATCCGCTTACCCTGATTAACGCGAATCTCGCCCATCTCGAAAATGCGGAAATGGATGAAATGAGCAAGGAGATTGTTCTGCTGTCCAAATTTGGAGGCGAGAGAATCCTCGATATGGTCAAGACTATCCTCGATTCGTACAAAATCGAAGCGGGGAAAATGACGCTTAACAAAACCCGTTTTAACCTTGTGGCGAACGCCAAAAAGATAGCGAAAGAGTTTAACATCGCGCTTCTCTCAGACAGTATCAGTGTTCAGATCGAAGGAGCCGAAGAGGTGTTTGTCGAGGCCGATGAGATTATTATCCATCGTATATTCGCAAACCTCATGGATAACGCCATTCGTTTTTCACCGCTTGGCGGGAAAATTATAATTCAGGTGGGCCAGGACGGCGCCTCGGTGTCGTTCTCGGTAAAAGACGAGGGCGCTGGCATCGACCCGGCCTCCCAGGAGGAGATATTCGACGCGTTCGAGAGGGCCAGGTCCTCGCTGGATTCTGGCGCCAAGGGAAATTACGGGCTTGGACTTTCTTTCTGCAAAATGGCCGTAAAAGAGCATGGAGGGAAGATAAAAGTAGACAGCGAGCCGGGCGCCGGATCCAAATTCACCGTTACACTTCCCCGTGAACAGGCTGGCGCAAATTGACGCTCCCTTAAGCTGAGGATAGTTTTTCCAGATACAGACCGGCCTCATCCATCTCAGGGTCGATCTCTCCGGCTTTAGCGAAATGTTTTTTGCCCTCTTCCACATTTCCCGATTTAAAATGCGCCATCCCCATGTTGAATTGAATTGTCGCGCTACCGGGATCTATCTTGGCCGCGATTTCATATTCTCTTAACGCCAGGTCGGTTTCATTTCGTTTGCGGTGAATGATCCCTTTGAGGTTGGGCGCGAATACATTGGAAGGGTCGGCCCTTTTAGTCTTTTCGAGAAAATAGATCGCGTCGTCGAACATGCCATGACTGTATAAAACCGAACAGGCTTCTTTGTAAATACCATAATCGCCGTTCGCCATTTCGCAGGCTTTGTTGAAAGGAAACTTTGCTTTTGACCCATCCGATTTATCAAGAAACGCTTTTCCAAGGGCCAGCCATCCATCAGCGTCTTTAGGCTCCATCCACTGTATGCGTTTTAAAACGTTTTGCGCCTCATCGCTATTACCCAATTTTTTGTAAATCACGATCAGATTGTAATGAGCTGAAAACAGTAGAGGCTCCATAGAAACGAAATTTCTCTGATCCGCGTTTTCTCCTCCTTTTATCTTTTTGCTGATTTTATCTTCGAGAAGCCTTATCGAATCGACAAAAAGATTGGCGGCTTTAATATAATTTGCGCTGTTAAATAACATCTCCCCAAGGTTATGCTTCAACTCTCCAGACCCTGGCCTGGTGGCGGAGGCTATTTCCAGCTCTTTTGTGGCTTCTTCAGTTTTTCCCAGCCGGTGGAGAACGGTAGATAGCAGTTCGTGCCCCTCGGTAGATCCGAAATCCTGTTTGATTACTTTGCGAAGCCAGTTTTCGGCTTCCGCGTAATCTTTGACTTTGAGGAAAAATCCGCCAAGCTCCAGGGGAACCAGAGTTGTCCAGTGGGAAATCGGCGTCAGCCTCTTGATTCGACCCCGGAATTTATTTTTCAGCGTTCCACTTAACATAAGAGCTTTTTCGTTGTCTAAAAGGGGGGCCTCTTCATTTAAAGCGCTGTTGACCTCTTTCCTGATTTCGGCGAGTTTACGCTTTGTGATATCGACGAATTTTTCTTTGACCATGCTGGGAGTGAAAGGCTTTATTATATAATCGTCTACTCCCGACTGGACGGCGGCGATGACGTTATCTTGAAGTTGCTCAGCTGTGATCATCACGAAGATGATCTCCTGCGTTCTTTTGTCTCGTCGAATCATTTGAAGAAGATCAAGCCCGGTGACCGGCTCCATGTTCCAGTCCACGATCGCAAGCTCGATCGGCTTTTTGCCGGCGTCTAGTGAAGCGATGACGATTTCAAACGCCTCCTGTCCGTTTTTCGCCTCTTCTATATTGGTGATTCCGATATCCCGCAACGTCAGCGAAACAGTTTTCCGCATCGGGCCCATATCGTCGACTACGATGCTCTGCATATCTGGTTTTCGCTATTTTCGCTAATTAGATAAACCCTGGCGCCTTTTACAGCCGATTGTAGCAGAAATGGATTTTTAGAGGTTCCCTATAACAGGGCTTCGCATTATCAAAGGATCACCGCTTATCACGCTAATTATGACGGTAAGATACCGCTCTGTTTTCAACTTGCGATGTTGGTTTTCGTAAACTTTTCACATCGGGAAAAATCTAAAGCCGGCTAGGGTTGCTTCAGATTTTTCAGATAAGCGTCCATTTCTTCAGAGCCGGGATCGTGTTCTTTAGCTTTCTTGAAAAACTCTTCGCTCTTATCTTCATGACCAGACTTGAAATGCGCCACTCCCAGATTGAAATATATTCCGGCGTTGTCCGGCTCAATTTTAACGGCGTTTTCATATTCTCTTATCGCCGCTGTATTGTTGTCGCGCATACGGTAGATGATGCCCTTTAAGTTGTATGAAAAAATATTGGACGGATTCGCTTCTTTGGCTTTATCGAGATATTCGATAGCCTCATCAAACATCTGATTTTTATAGAAAGTTGTGGCTATCTCCTCGTAAACCTCAGACAGGCCTTCGGAAAACTCATCCGCCTTTTTAAACGCGAATTTCACTTTTGAAAACTCAGACTTGACGATAAAAGCTTTGCCAAGCGCGATCCATCCTTGCCAGTCATCAGGCTCCATTGACCGTATCCGCAAAAGAACCTCTTCAGCCTCTTTCACTCTTCCAGTGGCCTTGTACGCCACCATAAGGTTGTAGTGGGCCGAAACCTGCGCCGGATCCAGCTGTACGGCGTCTTTAATATCGGTGACTGCTTCTTCTTTAAGCTCCGAGTCGTTTTGATCCTCGCCTTTGGCCAGTTTCGTCTCACCCCTCGCGTTTTTTGATTTGGCCATTTTTTTCTTGTCGTCTTTTTCTCTGAATATCCTTAGCGCGTCCGTTAACAGCTCTAGCGCTTTATCATAGTTTTTCCGTTTGAGGTAAGCTTCGCCCAGCTTTTGTTTCAGCTCGCCGGAATTGGGATTTTCCACAATGGCGATTTCCAGCTCTTTTACCGATTCCGGAATTTTCCCCATCCCGCGCAGAGCTCTCGATAACATGGCGTGCGCCTCCGAAACGCCGAAATCTACCGACAACGCTTGTCGAAGCCATATTTCGGCTTCTTTAAAATCATTAAACTTCATAAACAGTTTTCCAAGCTCTAACTGTACCAAGTAGGTCCAGTCGCAAAGAGGCGCAAATTTTAGAATTCTTGTTTTGAACCGCGCCATTTCGGAGGCGCCCCAGGATATAGCGCCTCCTGAGTCTATGACCGGCGCTTCGTTGTTGAAAAAATCATGCGCGTCTTTCCTGATTTCCGCGAGCCTTTTTTTTGTTACGTTAACAAATTTTTCTTTTACTATTTCCGGGGAGAAAGGTTTTATTATGTAGTCGTCAACGCCCGATTGGGCCGCTACGATTACGTTATCTTGAAGTTGCTCCGCGGTTATCATTATAAAAATAATATCTTTTATTTTTTCGTCGGACCTTACCATTTTCAACAGCTCAATCCCGGAGACTGGCTCCATGTTCCAGTCCACAATCGCAAGCTCTATTTCAGATCCGGCGTCGTTATAGCTGGCTTTTATCAGATCAAAAGCGTCTTTGCCGTTTTTCGCTTCTGATATGTTCTCAAAACCAAGATCTTTTAGCGTAAGTGAAACCGTCCGCCGCATAGGCCCCATGTCGTCAACAACGATACATTTCATAATTCAGCCATAATCCAGAGGTGTTTATTTATTGTTAAGGATATGCTTTCCACGATTCAGGAACGTCGGCGATTTGGGCGCTTTTATCCAACATGCGATATAGTTTTTTGTAGTAGCGGACGATCTTTTTAAGGTCATTTTCTGTAAATCTTGTTTCATTGTTTTCTTTCTCTGCGTTCCGGGCTTTCAACCGGTTTTCATGGCTATTAAGATATGAGGCGTATCTGCGTATCGCCTCGCGATAGCGCCTGAATCTCAGGCTCCACCATTCGCGCGCGCGTCCGCCTTTTAACGGCCCGGCGCCGGTTATACGCTTTAATGTAAACTCTTTTTTCTTCCCGTTAAATTTATAAATAAAATCATTAAGAAAACTTAATCCTATCACTCCGTCCATATCTTCACCAAGGTAAGGTGACACAGCCCCCTCCACATTGCGCGATATCGCTCCGCCGACATTTACGCTTTTAAACACGACCAGTCTGAGCCATGCTTCTCCATCTGCGGTCGAGACCGGATATCTGGGGGCGCCGCCAATATCTTTGAACCCTATGCGCCGGGCCATTTTTTCGGAAATTATTGTAAAGCTTGAACCAGTGTCGACGACCAGCTCGGCTGTGGCTCGCCCGTTGATAACCACTTTCACAGCGAAACTCAGCCCCTTCGAAACAAGAGGAACCGCAACTTCGTCAAAACTTCTGGCCGCTTCCTGCGCTTCGGCGCCGGGGATCGCGACAATAAATATTAAGAAAAAAATCGAAGCGAAACAATTGCTGGCGCCAGCTACAATGCGAGCCTTTGCCCGGCGCGAATTCATTTTGACTTCAATTTGTCGCGCCAGTTTTCGAGCCCGGATTGCGTCGCGCCTTTCCAGGCGGGAAAGCCCCCGGAGAGCACGGATATTTTTTTAAACCCCTCGGAAGCGAGGAAAAAGCCGATTTCACTGGCGGCGACACCGCCGTCGTCCACAAGAACAATCGGCCAGTCTCTGTCGAGGTCGTTGACGTGGCGATGAACAACCTTCGACGGGATACAGTTTGAGCCAGGGATATGCGCCTGCCCGAAATCTTTCGGAATCCTGATATCCAGAACAAACACATGCCTTTTATCATCCAGCGTTTTCTTAAGCTCATCGGGTTGTATCACAACATAACCTGCGTCATGGTGGATTATTAAAGCCGGATCATTTTTCATATCCTCTTCGAGATATTCGATCCTCTCCACGCCCAGGTATCCTGCGCCTTTGAAAAGATAAAAAGGCGTGGCTATTACCCCGTCGTCTTTCGCCTGTTTTTCAAGGATGGCTAGTCTTGAGGCGAATCGATCAGATTCAAGAGCTTCTCTAAGCTCGGTTTCGTCGAACTCAAGAAATTTCAGGCTCTCGATGACATCCGAAGTCTCCGCGATATCCCCGCCGTTTATCCACCGCATGGCGAAAACCAGATTTATATATTTTAACCCCAGCATTTTTTCGTTCGCCAGAAACAACCCCCGGCGGACTTTGGCCGAATCTTGCGGTTTATCTATATAGTTTAGCTTACGTCCCGCTTTTTTGGAGAGCCGCTCTATGTCGGCCTTGTAGTAATTGCGGACAGACTCGTCTTCAGAGAAAACCCCCGACCTGTCGAACGAGGCGAGGGGCAAATACTCTATTTCTATTTTGTAGTTTTGCGAGAGATTTTTAACGGCTGGCGTTACGATAAAACTGTAGGGGTCGTTAAATGAAAAATAGAATTTTACTCTCTCTTTGCCGGAAGAATCGTTCATATCCTACTTCGCCGCTTGATAAAATACTTATTAATCTATTGTAACTGATTCGCGCCCCGCTTCGGAGCTACTTTGGTTTTTTTCCACCACCATCGCCGTTCCGCCCGCCACGGCGGCCGGCATCAGGAGAAAATGAGCCAGCGGGATTAAAAGAGTGATCCCGACAGATGCCCCGAATCCCATAGTAAGCCCCGGCGCCGCGAATATATATTCGCGCTTTGCGTTAAAATCAAGCCCGCGCCTGTCGAGGATGTAGCCTGTGAACTCGTAAGCCATCACAAACGCTATAAAAAGCGGATTGAGAATCACGAATAAAGCCTGCCCCACTACCGGAATAAGGTTAAGGATTAAAAGGGCGCCCTGACACACAAGGAAGACGGCCATCTTTTTCGATTCCGATTTTATGAGCGTACCCGCCCATTGCATAAACGGAAGCCCGGCCTCCTCCAGTTTTCCTGTAAGCTTCCGCTCCACCGCCGCCGAGAGCATG
>DRJW01000052.1 GCA_011052055.1 Nitrospirota bacterium | reverse complement strand
GCTTGCCTGATTCAGCGCCGCCGATAGCAGGAAACCGCTGAATGCTTTGACAATTTTACGCATGATGACGATTTTAGCACACGCAAGAGTGTCATTCCGGCCCGTCCCGGACTTGATCCGGGAGCCGGCGTCTCAGAAGATCCCGCGTCAAGCGCGGGATTACATTTCATCTTCAGACTCATTTATCGATTGAAAAATACTGGAGCGAAGCGCCGCAGTTTGCTGTAATTTTAGCTATTGCAATCCAGATTATGTCTGGTATCATTAGCTAGCTTGAGAGGAGTTGGATCCGCCCCGAAATCCGGCGCTTTTAATCGATGACACTCGTTGCCTGGGAGGCTTCATGTTACAGGGAAAACATTTACTGACAGCTTTATTCGCCGCTACTTTTATATTTGCCGCTCCATTCGCCCATGCCCAGACAGGTGTTGACGGAGGAACAGGGCTTTTTTTCGTCGATAAAGCGAAGACTCTCGGCCATAAAAATTACTCTATCGGCGGATTTTATTCTGACCTCAATTATGAAACCGCCAAGGTCAACACCGGCCAGACCACACTTGCTATCCCCTTTACGCTTGGTATCGGCGACAATTTTGAAGTGTCGGCGGTCTACCGGTCGGTGAATATAGACCCTGAAGGGTTTCAAAGTGTAGACGGGGCGGCGGATGGTCTGGGCAAGTTGAAATGGAATTTTCTGAATTCAGAGAAATACCGTGTCCGTTTGGCGGCGATAGGCCTGGTGACTCTTCCTTTTGGGAGTGAAAGCAAGGGGTTGGGAACCGGCGACACCGATTTAGGCGTGAAACTCGCGCTTGATAAGGAATACGACAACATTACGTGGCATTTCAATGCGGGCTTTTTGGATCATAAGGCGGAGAATCTTGATTCCGTCTTTTTATACGGGGCGGGTTTCGAATGGTTTGCGACCTCGAACTTGAGCCTGATTGGAGAGGTGAGAGGGAGAAGCTGGTCCGACCAGGTTCCACTGCGTGATGACAACACAACATCAGGCGGCGGCGTACGCTATTACGTGGGCGACTGGGCCTCTGTTTCCGCTGGCTACAACTCGTGGGGCGGCGGAACTGGAGAGAGAAGCCCGAACGCCATGTGGACTATCGGCGTAACCTTCGGTCGAGGGCTTGGTCAACCGAGGCCTGCGTCACGTATAGAGCCGATAGCCGAGGAGGTGAAGCCTCCACCAGAGCCGGAAGCTCCGGCGGCGGCGCCTGAGCCTGCGCCTGCTCCAGAGCCTGCGCCTGAGCCTGCGCCGGAAGTTATCACCATCGTTTTAGAGGGTGTCCATTTTAAATTCGACAAATCTGATTTAACGGACGAAGCCAAAGAAATCCTGCAAAGGAACGCGGAAAAACTAAAAGCCAACCCCGGGGTCAAAGTGGTCGTGGAAGGGCACACATGCTCTATCGGCTCTAAAGGATATAACTACAAGCTTGGCATTCGCCGGGCGAAAAGCGCGAAACTTTATCTTGTCAAGCAAATGGGTGTACACCCTGATTCAATGTTCGTAATTACAAGTTTCGGTGAAGAAAGACCGGCGCATACCAACAAAACGAGAGCGGGACGGGCGCTGAACCGCCGCGTCGATTTTGTAATCCAGAGCAGGTAGTGTTTATCGATAGCATCGCGTTTTAGTAAAAATGTGAACTGGTTATGGCGCGCGCAACCGCATGTTTGTTTTTGCTGGTTTTCGGCTTTGCAGGGCCTGCTCTTGCTTCTGACGTAAGCTCCGGGGCCATAGAAAATGAGACCGGCTCTTCTCCACCTCCGGCTTCGTTGTCTGGCGTTATGCCCCGGATCCCGGAAAACTACAACTGCATAACCTGCCATGAAGATTTAGACGACGAGACACTTACCCCCCCCGTTAATGGATGGAAGGAATCGGCGCACAGGGAGGCTGGAGTTGGGTGCGCTGACTGTCATGGCGGCGATCCGCTGGATGAAGACAACGCGATGAGTAAGGAAGCCGGTTTCATCGGCAAACCCGCTACCATAGATATTCCTGCGCTCTGCTCCAAATGCCATTCAAACGCGAAAATGATGCGGCCTTACAACCAGAGATCCGATCAATACGGCCTTTATTCAGGATCGGTTCACGGAAGGAAGCTTCTTTCTGGAGATGAAGAGGCGCCCACTTGCGTTAGCTGTCATGGGAAACATAAAATATTAAGAGTCAAAGACCCTAATTCCAGGGTTTTCAGGAAAAATATACCTGAGACATGCGGCGTCTGCCACAGCAAAAAAGAGGTTTTTGAAAAACGCCGGAAGCCCTTCAACCAGCTTGCGCTTTACAAAAAAAGCTGGCATTACGAAAAGTTTTCAAACGGGGACCTTCTGGTTCCCACCTGCGTAGACTGCCACGGTAACCACGGCGTTATTTCCTCCAAATCAAGAAGAACGCAGACGGTATGCTTTAACTGCCATTCGTCCCAGACCGATTACTACAAGGCAAGCCCACATTGGGACGCATACCAGAAACAAGGAGAGCCTGTCTGTCTGAACTGCCACAATTACCATGACATTATGAAACCTACAATTGCGAAGTTCACCGGGGATAAAGATTCCGATTGCGTCGGGTGTCATGACGAAAGCGGTAACGCTTATAAAACCGGGGTGAAAATTCAGGAGGTTATGAAATCGACGATATCTTCTTTCGTGTCAGCGTCGGCCAAGCTTAAGTATTTTAAAGATAATGCGCGCGGCGGGTTTGAAACGTCTGGCCTAACAGAAAAAATAGGGAAAGCCGCCGAACAGATAGAAAATCTAAACGCGCTTACTCATAAGCTTGATATTTCAGCGGTGAAAAGGGAATCGGATAAAATCACCAGAATATCCGACAGCGTTTCAGCGTCTATAGCCTATATGTGGGAAGAGATAAAGACCAGAAAAATAGGCCTTGTCACAGCATGGATCGTATTTATAGGATTCACTTTTACTCTATGGATGAAGTCAAAATATTGGAAACGGGCAGACAGACATGCAAAATCAAAATGACGTTATAAAGCGAATCGACCACGACTCCGGGGCCGCTGTAAAAACTCGGCCCGGCGCGAGTGGGAAAAACCGGGGCGCCATTGTCTTTCGCCTTATTGTTTTACCCGCAATATCTTTTTTTCACTCGATTGTGTCTGGAGAAAAATCGCCGGACGGATCGCGGAGTTTTTACGATTCCATAAATCAAGCCGCTTTAAAGTTCATCACCGAAGCCAAGCGGTATGAGAATATGTATAGCGACAAAATCAAACCCGTTCAAGACTCCCGCGATTTTTACTAGCGGTTTACCGAAAAACTCCCGGCGATTGGCGCTGGTCTGGATTTTAGGGAGCCTCTAATCGTTTTGATCTTTCGCCAATGATGGCGCAAATAAAATTGTAAAGCTTTTCTTTTAAATCTTCAGGATTATTCCACCTGATCTGATTTATTTGACTTACATCAAAATGAGATTTTTTTGCATCTTCTTTTTTAACTGTCCAAATCACAGGGATCCCCATCCCTAGAGCGTAACCGGCTTCGAAATAAACACCATTATTATGACGTGTCAAATCAGCCACCACAAATCTTGATTGGCGGATTTCCTTGATTATTTTAAATACGATATTTTCATTGTGGAGATCAATGTCAACGCGCATATCAACATATCCAGCGTCATTGATCGCCGGCTTAATAGCATTTTCCCAAACTGGTTTCATGTCACCACTAAAGTCCATGGCAATGAAACATTGGTTGGAAAAAAGAGGTTCGTTTCTCGCTTTATCAAGCCGCTCCCACCCTTCAGAAGTAACCATTACGTGGGTTACCCCCATCACCATGTCAGCAGTTATAAATCCCCGATCTACTAAAGCTCTGACTTGATACTCTAACTCCCTGACATTTTTAGCCCGTGCTAAAGGACAATAAATGCTGTGCTCAAGTTTTATCATAGCTCCAGGCGCATCTGTTCGTCGCTCGATGGCCTGAAGTAAAAGAAGTTGTTTTTCAGAAACCGAATATGGACGAATAGATTTTCTGATTATCTCAATTTTTTCAGTTGTAAGAAGTGGCGCTTCTAGTCCGTTTT
>DRJW01000051.1 GCA_011052055.1 Nitrospirota bacterium | reverse complement strand
GCTTCAAGAAGACGGACGCCGTATATCACGCCGGACGCGCCGCTTATTCCCACGATCAGTTTTTCTTTCGCCATTTTTATTCAATAGAAACCTGAATGAAAAATATTAGTTTTCCAACGCTAAAGCCATCGAGCAAGAGACACAGAATGATCTTGCGTTATTTCAAGTGTATGGCTATTATCGCCTATCGGGCTCAAGCGTGATAAAAAATTATTCCTGGTGAGTAAGGCATGGATAAAATCCGCGTTTACGAAGCGGCGAAAAAGCTTAATATAAAGACGAAAGAGCTGATTAACCTGCTTTTAAGCAAGGGAATCGCTGTAAAAAGCCCTATATCTTTTATTAGCCAGCGCGATTTTGAAAGTCTTTTAAGCTCAATGACCGCTCCCGGTAAAAATGTAAAAACCAAAACGGCCAGGGCAAAAAAGAAGAAAAGAGCGGTAAAAGCTGTGAAAGCGGTAAAATCGGTGAAATCGGTTTCGGCGCCCAAAAAGAAAAATTCGAAACTTTCGCTCGTTCCCCCTCTCCCCTCAGACGAAGCCGAAAGCCAGCAAAGCGTAAGAGAGGGCTCGGCGCCGGAGCCTGAAAAAAAGATCGGTGAAAAAGCGGAGCCGGAGAAGAAAAAACATAAGCTCCCCAGAAAGCATGAGTCGGTTAAATCGGTCTCTCCCGCCCCCCTGGCGCCTCCCGCCCCCCTGGCGCCACCTGTCAAACCGCGATCGTCTGTGCTTTCCTATCTATCTTTCGCAATGGCGGCCATGGCGCTTTTAATCACCTTTGTCTTAAGCTCCAACGTCTCCAACAACACATCGAGCGTAAGCCAGATAAACCAGACGGTAAGCCAGACGGCCAATGCGCTTAAAGCGGAGCTGGCCGGGGTTAACGATGGAATCAGGATTAACCAGGATCTGATTTTCGAAAACAGGGATTCGATAGCCAACGTGCTTAGAGTACAAACGCGGATCGACCTTTCCAAACAATCGGCGGCTTTAAAAGAGCTTGCGCCTTCTTTACCGGCCAAAATTTCGACAAGAATACTTGATATCTCCAAAGGAATGAATTCACTGGCCTCGTCTCTATAATCTGCGCCGCGATCTTTGTTGGCCGCGCTCCCGCCGGGCCACTTACACCGGGCCGTTTACGCAAGGCCTGGAATTACGTCCTGCTCAGGCGCCGATTTTTTGTTCAACTCGAAAAAGAAAACACTTCCCCTGCCCGGCTCGCTTTCGGCCCCGATTCTCCCGTCATGGCGCCTGACGATCATCCTGCATATATACAAGCCCAGCCCCATCCCGCTCACCGATTCGCCAAAATTGTTTTCAACCCTGTAAAACTTCTGAAAAATTTTCTGGATATTTTCTTTTTCCACCCCGGCGCCCGTATCTTTGACCTCAAACCGGATTGCGCTACCGGTGTCTTTAACAGTGACGTGGACGTATCCTTTTGCAGGAGTATATTTCAGCCCGTTTTCTATAAGGCAGTTCATCGCCACACGTATCTGGTTTTTGTCAGCCAAAATCATGGGAGATATGGCTTCTTTTGTAAAAACAAGTTTGATCTTCCGTTTGGCCGCAAGCTCCGCCGCTCTGTCCACCGCCTGTTTTGCAAGCTCCGAGAGGTTTACCGGCTTTAGCTTTACCGGGTCATGGCCTGACCCGAACTCAAAACCGGCGACGGCTTTATCTACAAGCTCATCTACGATCCGGATTTCATCGAGCAACTCGACAGCTTCGCGATTTGTGGAATTGCTTGACGCGGCGCCGGCCCTGTTTAACAGCAGGTTAAGCCTCTCTTTGAGTTCGGACTCCACAACCATCAGGAACCGTTCGTTGGCTTCATCAATTTTTTGAAGGTAAGTCCGGTCAATGTCGAGTTTCCTTTTTTGAGCCGTAAGCTCAATTCGCTGGCGTTCGATTATTTCCAGCAACTCTTCTATCCGCTCGCCGCTTCTTTCAAGCGCCTCGCCGCGCTTTTGCGCCTTGGCCGTCATCTTGCCGGTTTTGCTCTCAAGAGACTCCGCGTACTTGTCGAACGACATTGTCCGGGATTGGCTTTGGGCGCCCAGAGTCTCAAGCCGCTGGCTCATATCGTTAAACAGGTGTGACAACACGCCTATCTCATCGTCCGATTTTTCCGCCAGACGCAAGCCTGCGGGAGCGTCTGTGCTAGCAACAGACTTCATCGCCTCGCCAAGAGCCGCGATGGGCCGGGTAACGCTCCGGTTGATAACCAACAGGGATATAAAGACTGCCAGCCCCACCGGGAAAAGCGATAACAGAAGATCAAGCTTCAAATCTCCCATCTGCGAAAAAGCCTCGTTCACGTCCGCCTCCACCACAAGCGAATAATCGGAGCCGCCAATTTTAAGGGGGGCCGACGAGCTTAAAAACGATTCTCCATCCGGCCCCGTCCTCAAAAAAAACTGGCCGGGAGGCCCCACCGCTCCGCTCCATTGCTTCTGACCGGCGCCGGAAACCGCGATGACTCTTTTTCCCGGGTCAAGTATGTAGACGGAGAGATGGAGCCCGGCGTCCGGTCTTATGGCCAACATGGTTTTGAGGCGCTTCGCCTGGACGCGCATCGCCACCACACCCTCTAGTTGACCCGCATCGAGTATCGGGCGGGCCATAAACGCAGACAGCGGGCTGTCCGGGGCGGGATAAGGCTCAAATGGCGATAATGAGCTAAACTCTTTTAAATTTACAAGAGCATAGCCGACCGCTCGTCCCAGCCATGTCTTCTTTCGCTCTCGGTCAAGCGCCGACAGGCCGAATTCGGCTCCCTTCGATGTGGAATAGATTATGTAGCCTCTTTCCGGCTCTATCAGCATAAGATCGTATACGCCCAACTCTGTTATTATACTGCTGAAAAACGGATCGTATTTGGATCTGACCTGCTCATACAGCGTGTATTCCGGCTTCTGATCCGAATCCGGTGGGCTGGCGCGCGCGCCTCCAAGTTTTAAAAGAGCCGTTTTGATTTCGGGATCGACAAGATATACGGCCTCTTCAAAATCAGCCATAGCCTGAACAAGCGCAAAAC
The DNA here is from genome assembly GCA_011052055.1 of Nitrospirota bacterium. GTDB lineage: Bacteria > Nitrospinota_A > UBA7883 > UBA7883 > UBA7883 > DRJW01. Next base: position 1,044 of record DRJW01000051.1, on the reverse strand, counting down.
CGGAGGCGAGCGAAAAAATTTTCGATTCTATCCGCTCGAAATAATTTTCAACGCCTGATTTATGGAAGTTAAGCGCCGAGACGATGGAGCTCTCCAGGCTCCGCCTGATTACGCTTTTAGCGAACGTTAAAGAAAAATAGCCCAGCGTAGCAAAACTGACGATTGCTATGACCGCCATTAAGACAGACAGCCTGGCGTTAATCGACCGGAAAGTCATCCATCGCTCCGAAAATAAGAATACACGCCTGTTAGCCGCGTCCTGCGGCGAAAGTCTGCGCGAAAATGATCTGGATTATTCTATATGGCCCGGCTTTATAGTAAAACTTTATTTATAGATGAGCGGTCAAGCCGGGATGTTAAGCCCTGGCGTTATAGGGCGCCCGGCGGAAGGCCAGGCGGCGCCCCATGCGGAAAAACCCGGACATCAATTGCGCATTACTGAAAATATCTGAGCGCTTTTGATCGCCAGACGGCGGGCATTTGGCCCTCATAATAAAACGTATCACAGGATGATATTTCATGCTTGTGTACATGGTCAGCGCCAGGTTGTTTCTGGCTTCCTCTCCCAACCGGTTGGGATATTTAGCGTATTTCTTAAACGCCTTTTCGTCCGGCAGGCGCGCTTTGATATCCTCCATTTTCTGGCATACGTACAATACAAGCCTTGCCCCCACTTCTTCACCGGCCTCTTCGGGAGAAGCGGGAAACATGGGCAGACCGAACCGCTCCAAAGCCTTGCCGCTGATCGCGTCCAGTTCTTCGTTTATTTCACGCAAGAAGTCTTCGGTAATCTTCGCCGCTTCGGGAAGGTTGGATAGCGCTTCTCCGGCCCAGGCCGTGTAAGGAAGAACCTCAAGCAGATCATCGGTGGCTTCGATAATTTCCTTGAAGAAAGCTATCTGGCTCTCATACATAACCTGGCCTTTGACCTGCCGGAGCATGATATCGGCGAGCGCAAGCTTCACGGATTTTCCCGATTCTCTGTTTTTGAGCGCCTCGTGGGCAAGCGGGCGAATGGAAATGTCTGAGGGAACGTCCTCCGGC
>DRJW01000050.1 GCA_011052055.1 Nitrospirota bacterium | reverse complement strand
GATGGCGGGCTGTGACTATGCCGTCACCGCCGTTGTTTCCTTTCCCCGCGAAAACGCTCACTTTGAGCCCGGCGAGGTTTTTGAAATTATCCTGAATAGTTTTCAAGACCGCAAGCCCGGCGTTTTCCATGAGGACAAGCTCGGCGACGCCCATCTCTTTGATGGCGCGATTATCAAGAGCGCGCATTTGCGCGGCAGTGACTATTTTAATCATATGCGAGAACAGATTATAAGACGCTGGTCATAATTAAGGGAACCCCAAGCAGAGTCACTCGGCGCTTTTAAGATTGAAATATTCGTTGATTTTTTTCTCGATTTCACCAAGGAGAAACTTGAGGTCAACAATTTGCTGGCCTGCTTTTTCGATAGTTTTCTCTTCTTCGGTAAGGGCGTCGACTTTAGCCTTCACATCTTCGGCCATAAGGTTGAGATCGTTAAGCCTGTGCTCTGTTCTGGTAATAATGGTCATCTTCGAGTTTAGCTCTTCGATTTTCACTTCTCTCTCGTCCACCATCTCGTTCACTTTCTGGATACGGCCAATGGCGTCGCGCAGGTTGTCCCTGTCTTGTTCGGCCAGCTCACGATAAGAGCTTATCTCTTTCATAACGGCTTTTAGTCCGGCGACCTCCTCGGACTGCCGTTTTACAAAATCCTCCTTTTGCTTAAGCGCTCCGATCTTGTCGTCGATGTTCGCGTTTACAGAGTTGAGATGTGACAGCCGTTTCTCGATTTCGATCAGCCTCTCCTCTTCATCTTTTACGTTAGTGATTCTTTTCTCTATCGACTCCAGGCCTGCGCTTAACTCCTGAAAACGCGATTCCATCGCCTCGCTCTGCTCCGAGATAACTTTCGCCCTGGATAATTTTTCCTTGATATCATCTAACGCAGGCCCTATCTCCGACCGCATGGAGTCTATCTCATTAAGCTGGATCCGGCCTTCCTTTATATCCGCAAGCCTGGCCGAAACGCCGCGCTCTGATTCGCTTAATTCCGAGAAAAGCGAATGCAACCGCTCCTCCATCGCCTCCACGCCAGCTTTCTCCTTGGTCACATCCAGTATTTTGTCCTCCACCGATTTGGCCGCCGCGTGCAATCCTTCGATTTTTTGCTCAAGGGCGTCGACAAATTTCGATTTTTTCGAGACTTTTTCAATTTTCAGGTTAGCGTCCTCTATGAAGTAATCGAGGCCGTCGAGTTTCTTTTCGAGTTTCTCTACCAGGCCGCGCCGCTCAAGCTGGCTTTCCATTTTCACGTCGAGGTTTAAAACCATATCGCTCAGGTCGTTAATTCTTCTTTCAACCTGGTCTACTATCCCCTTTCGATGCCCCAGCTCCTCCATGCGTCCGTTAACCGCGTCGAACATCTCGCGCATCTGGGAGAGCTTGATGTCTATATCGTCGGCGATTTTCAATTCATCATGAAAATCTTTCAGCCGCAGGCTTACCTCCTCTTGAGACTCGTAAAACTTGTCAATGTTTTCAAGCGCCGCTTCTACTTGTCTGAGGTTTTCCTCCGCCATTTTCATTTTTGTCTCTACAGCTTCAGACAGAAACTGGTTCAGCTCGCTTACGTTCGACTCGATTCTCTTAACATCTGAATATTTTTCATTGATCCTGATAATGTCCGCTTCCACATTGGACGACATTGAATCCAGCTCGGCGATCCTGTCAGCGACTTTCTTTACCTGATCCTCGCTGGATATTATATTTCTGCTTTCGACTTTCAGGTCGTTTATCCCCTGCAGTAACTCGGACACTTCCTTCTGGGTCTCGGTAACGACGGCGTTCTGGCTGATAAGGCTTTCAATCGACTCCTGCATGGAGTTGATCATTTCACGCCCATGCCGGGCTTCTCCGGTGAGAGTGTCTACAGAGCGCTTATGGGCGTCGAGTTCGGTCATCCTGTCTTCTGTCTCTATAATTACCCGCTCCATAGCATGGGATTTTTCAGCCGCGACCGTCATCAGCTTTTTAAATTCCTTGATCTCGCTCATCTGCTCGGTGAGCGCCTCGAACATGCTTTCGAGCTTGATGATGTTTTTCTCTGATTTTTTTACAAGCTTGTTTTCTTCCGAAAGCTTCTTGATGCGAGACTCCATATCCCAGAACAAGACATTTAGCTTGCCCGCCTCCTCGTTGGCCCGCTCGACAAGAACCCTCTGGAGGGAAAGGCCCTTAATCTTGGAATTGACACGCTCCACCAGAAGATGAACGGAGTCCACCTCGTTTTTATACTGGTTGAGGCTTTTCATAGACTCTTCGGACTGGTTTCGCACTTGGTCCAAAGATTTATTGACCAGCTTCAGATCGGCGTGTTTCGCCTGCAAATCGTTCGATAAATCGTTAAGATTGGGGAGCTTTTCCTCTATTTCCTTGAAAAGCGTAATCTTGTTATTTAAAGACTCTTCATTTTTTGTAAGGTACTCAACGAGCAATTGCATGCTCTTCCGCTCTTTGGCGGCCTCGTTGACAAGCCCCCTGAACTCCTCTATTTCGGCCCTTGTAAGAGCCACATTGTCTTGGTCTTCTATTATCTGGTCTTCTTTTTTCCGACTGGAAACCGGGTCGGCCATAATATTCCCCCTGGAAGATGTGGGTTCGCCAGGATCAAACAAACGACTGTTTTTAAAAGCGCTTCGAGTATTAAAACGCGGACGGCGCCTGAATGTCAAGCATAAATAATCTGAGGTTGCGCTCACTATCGCTGTTGTTCCAATCATAAAAACTCGGTGGCGATATTTTGATTCTCATCATGGTTTTGCATCTTTCAGATTGAATACGCCAATCATGATGTTGACTGGAATAAATTTGGTAAACGCTCTTGATATTTAATGCGGCGAAAAACAAGCTGGATGTGGAAGTATTGTTTTGAAACATAATTCAAATTGAGGAAATCAGTAGGGACAAAACTCACAAAATACGCATTAGTCAAGGGAAAAAAGATTTTCTCATATTCTCATTTTTTTGTTGAATTGATCCTGAATCTTTGTCAGAATTCGTGCACCTTATAATTTATCTGTTAATACGTAACGCAGGTGTCTGTTAAACAATTAAAACCCAGGGGGAGTTAATATGGCTAAAAAACCGATGACCAAAGCCCAGATCGCAGATCACATCGCCTCGAATGCTGGCATCACTAAAAAACTGGCGG
>DRJW01000049.1 GCA_011052055.1 Nitrospirota bacterium | reverse complement strand
TAATGATGGATACAGGCAAGCCAGTGGCTTTCGGCGTTATTACCGTAGAGACGATAGAGCAGGGAATAGAGCGGGCCGGAGCAAAGTCCGGTAACAAGGGATGGGACGCGGCCCTGGCGGCGATCGAAATGATCAACTTGGGCAAACAACTTTAAATGCTTGTTTTACGCAGGTGAGCTCACGCCGAAAATCACGCGAAACGGCTTTGAAAATCCTCTATCAGGCAGAGTTTGCGCAAAATGAGAATATCGGCGATAAAGTGGTGGAGTACTTTTGTGAAAACCCGTCCGACGTCGGCCAGCGTGAGTTTGCGGAAATTTTGGTTGAGGGTGTCACAAAGCGCAAAACGGATATCGACGAGAGGCTTGGAAAAGCTTTAAAAAACTGGGAGCTTTCCCGGTTGGGATATGTTGAAAGGGCTATTTTACGTCTAGGAGTTTTCGAGATAATATACCAGCCGGTCACTCCGGACAAAGTGGCCATAAACGAAGCCATAGAACTTGCGAAAACTTTTTGTCAGGGCGAATCGGCCAGCCTGATAAACGGCGCTTTGGACTATGCGATGAAAGAAAAAAACAGAGCCGTCCAACATGATAAGAACGGAAAAGCTAAAGAGGATATCTAAATGCGTTACGCCCTGATATCAGACATACACGCAAACCTGGAAGCTTTCGAGGCGGTATTAAAAGATATCAAATCGGTCGGAGTGGACAACACGCTTTTTCTTGGTGATATCGTCGGATACGGCCCCAATCCGAATGAATGCATGGATCTTCTTTTAAAAGAGGCCGATCTGTCGCTCGGCGGCAACCATGACTGGGCCGCCGTGGGGATGACACCATCCGAATATTTCAATCCATACGCTAAATCGGCGATGGATTGGACAGTGGAGGTTTTAAGGGACGATCTTAAAGATTTTTTGTTACGAACGCGCGCGCAAGATACGTTCGATGGAATCCAGGTCGCCCATTCGTCGCCGCTGAATCCAGAGCAATGGCAATATATCATGACCCAGAAAGACGCAGTTGCAAATTATCCGCATATACAGGGCGATATCTGCTTTATCGGCCATTCCCATCAGCCTATCGTAATCGAATGCGCCGGGCCCGACAATATCAAGGCGCTTCGCGTCGATGCGATAACCCTGAGCCCAGGGATGAAATATCTGGTTAACATCGGCTCGGTGGGCCAGCCGCGCGACTCCAACAATCACTCCTGCTGGGTGGTCTACGATTCCGATCTGGGTTCGGTGGAATTTCGGAGGGTCGGGTATGATATATCCGTGACACAGAAAAAAATGTCCGACGCCGGTCTTGCCATCTATCTCATAGACCGCCTGTCGGAAGGCCGGTAAGCAGGCTTTTTAGCGCATGGCCAGAATTTCTATCGATGCTTTATCCAGACTTATAAAAAACGGCGATATACAAAAAAAACGAGAAGCTGTATATCTGCTCTATGGAAAAGAGCCAGAGCGGATTTCAAAAGCGGCCAACTCTTTTAAAAAAGCTTTCCTGCAAAATTCGGACTCTGAAAACAATTATTTCAGATACTTGAAAACAGGAACCGGACCCGACGACTCCAGTATCGGGGAAGTGATAGCCCAGCTTAACACCGTTTCCATGTTCGGAGGCGATAAGCTTGTGTGGCTGGGACATCTCGACAAGGTGGGTAAAGACACCGAAGGGCCGCTTTTATCGTATTGTAAAGACCCCAATCCGCAGTCGGCTCTCATTATCACGGTAGTTTTCGACAAAGATTCCTGGGGTAATCCTCTGGCGGCTTTCGAGAGATCGTCTTTCTTTAAGGAAATGGTTAAAACATCAGCTGTGGTTTTGTTTAAAACAGTCAGTAAAGACAATTTACCAGGATGGGTGGTCGCGCGCTTTTGCGATGAAAAATTGACAATCGACCGGGAGGCTATGAATCTGCTAATTGAGTTATGCGGACATGACACCTCGCGTCTGGGAAGCGAGATCGTCAAACTGTCCAGCTACGTTGACGGTAAAACGGAGGTGACCCTGGAGGATGTGGAGATTGCTGTGGGTGATTTCAGAACGGACGATATCTGGGGTTTCATAGATGCGGTAGGAAAGCTCGATCCCGCCGGATCCTATACGGCGCTCTCATACCTTCTTAAAAACAATACTCCCGCCCAGGTAATCTTGAAACCTATGACAACCGCGATAATGCGCATCGCCGCCGCGCTGGATGTAAGGTTGCGGGGGGGGTCTTTTAATACGTTCCGCTCAGAGCTTGGCGGCTCTCCCTATCCCCTCAAAAAGGCATGGGCCGACAGCGCGAAATGGACACCCCAGCTTGCCCGAAGGGGGCTTAGAGCCACGCTAAAAGCCTATATGGATATTATGAGAGGAGGTGTCTCCGATGAAACTGGCCTTCACGCGATGCTTCACGATATTCTACACGGCCCCCGCCAACCCCCGCCAACCCCCGCGAGCCACCGCCAGACAGGCTCGGTTGACTGACGCTCGGCGCTTACAAGAGCCGGGAAGATACCGCAAAAAACCAGCCGGAAAATTTTTCCTGAGGCCGTTAAAATCAAATAAGATAAAAAATCAGGACATGCCATCGACCTGCCGGGTGAGCCTTGAGACTCGCCTGGCGGCGTTTCTGGCGTGATGAACGCCTTTGGTCACAGAGCCATCCAGGGCGCTTACGGCCGATTTGAGAGCGGCGGACGCCTTATCCTTTTCACCGGCGGTGATAGCCGAACGAACTTTTTTGATGGCGGTTCGCGCCGCAGAACGCACCGAGCTATTACGCTCGTTACGCTTTTTATTCTGACGTGTTCTTTTAATAGCCGATTTATGACTTGGCATACTTGCTTTCCACTGTTTAAAAGCTCACTATTATGGGGTTTAAAAACTTCGCAGTCAATAAAAAAGCTGTCATTGCGCCAGAGCGTCAATTCCAGCGCTGATAATAGCCGTAAAAGCGCCTGCCTTCAGGCTGGCTCCGCCCACCAGGGCGCCATCGACATTACTGCGCGATAAAAGCTCTTTTGCGTTGTCTGGTTTAACCGAGCCGCCGTAAAGGATTCGCATGGCCTGCGCCTCCTCTTTGCCGTAAAGAGCCTCAAGCTTGCCTCTAATGCGGGCGTGCGCCTCATCGGCCTGATCCGACGTAGCTGTTTTGCCCGTTCCTATGGCCCAGACCGGCTCGTAAGCTATTGCGATTTTGGAAAGCCCGCTTTTTTCCACCCCTTTCAATCCACCCGCCACCTGTGTATCCAAAACGTCGAAAGCTCTTCCCGCTTCACGCTCCTCTAGCGTCTCTCCGACACACATTATGGCTTTTAGTTCGGCCATCAGGGCCGCTTTTAACCTTTTGCCAACCGTTACATCGGTCTCGCCGAAATATTGGCGGCGCTCGGAATGGCCGATAATGACCCACTTGCATCCTGCTTGTTTTAACATCCTCGCCGACACCTCGCCGGTGAACGCGCCCGAATCTTCCCAGAACAGATTCTGACCGGCCACCTGGATCGAAGTCTCTCCTAGCTCGTCAAACACATGTCTTATGGCGGTAAACGGCGGAGCGACGATAACTTCCACCTTGTAAGTGTCTACACTCTGTTTTTTGACGGCGCCGACAAGCTCTAGAGATTCTTCGATGGTGTTGTTCATCTTCCAGTTGCCGGCTATTATCGGTTTGCGTCCCATGATTTGTCTCTCTTAAACCTGTTTAATTGTTCTCAACCCACATCATCCAAAGCCGCAAGGCCCGGAAGCGTTTTACCTTCCATCAACTCTAAAAACGCGCCGCCGCCTGTGGACACAAAATCTATCTTGTCGGCGGCTTTGGCCATATTCACGGCCTTTACGCTGTCCCCCCCCCCGACGACCGTAAGCGCGTCCGATTCAGCCAGCGCCTCCACCATCGCCATAGTTCCTCCGGCGAACGGTTTTTTCTCAAACACCCCCGTCGGCCCGTTCCATATGATCGTTTTCGCGTTTTTAATCGCAAGCTTGAAAAGCTCGATTGTGGCGGGGCCTATGTCGGGGGCTATTTTCCCTTTTGGCAACTCCTGGAAGGTAACGTGATCGACAGGCGCGTCGTCGTCTATGGTGTCGGCTATCACAAAATCGACCGGAAGATAAAAACGGACTCCTTTGCTCTTTGCTTTGGCCATAATTTCCCCGGCTTCACGTACCATATCCTCTTCTAAAATATTGTCGCCGATCTCAAGCCCTATATATTTCAGAAAAGTAAAGGTCATCCCGCCGCCTATCAGCATGATATCGCATTTATCGACAAGATGATCGAGAGCTTGTAGCTTGGTGGAGACTTTAGCGCCGCCAACAATCGCCGCCAGAGGCCGCTTTGGATGGGTCATGGACTTGTTGAAATAATCGATCTCGCTTTTCATCAGAAAACCGGCGGCGCAGGTATCGACAAACCTTGTTATCCCTTCGGTGGAGGCGTGCGCCCGGTGCGCCGTTCCGAACGCGTCGTTTACGTATACGTCGGCTAAAGAAGCCAGATCCCTGGCAAAATCGTCGTCGTTTTCTTTTTCTTGTTTATGAAATCTCAGGTTCTCAAGCAGTAAAACGTCGCCGCCGCTTAAAGCCTCCACCGCGCTTTTAGCTGTATCGCCAACGCAATCCTCCGCGAAAGAGACAGGCTCCCCTAAAAGGCCGCCGAATACCGAAGCGACCGGTCTTAATGAATATTCAGGTTTCGGCTCTCCTTGCGGCCTGCCAAGATGCGAGGCGACTATTACCCTGGCCCCTTGATCGACGGCGTATTTAATTGTCGGGATAGCTTTTCTTATTCTGGTGTCGTCGGAGACTTCCCCGTTTTCCAGCGGGACATTGAAATCGACCCTTATAAAAACCCGTTTCCCCTTAAGGTCAACCTGGTCGATGGAAAGTTTATTCACGGCTGATAAACTCCGGTTCTTCGTTAGCCACGCTAAAACCGCCGCTTGGCCGCGCTACAGCCCTTTTTCGGCGATAAACTCCACAAGGTCGCGCACCCGGCAAGAATAACCCCATTCGTTATCATACCAGCTCATAACTTTGACCATATTTCCGTCTATCACACGGGTTGTCAGAGAGTCGAAAATAGAAGAGGCCTGGTTGCCGTTAAAATCTTTCGAGACAAGCGGCTCGTCGCAATACTCCAGAATCCCTTTCATCGGCCCTGCGGAGGCCTCCTTCATCGCTGAGTTCACCTCATCCACCGATGTGCTTTTATTTGTCACGCATGTCAGATCCACAAGCGAGACATTTGGCGTGGGAACCCGTATCGACAGCCCGTCGAGTTTTCCTTTAAGCTCAGGGAGTACCAGCGACACAGCCTTGGCGGCGCCGGTGGTGGTAGGAATCATCGAGACAGCCGCCGCGCGGGATCGGCGAAGATCCTTGTGAGGAAAATCGAGGATGCGCTGATCGTTCGTATAGCTGTGAATCGTTGTCATCAGGCCGTTTTTTACGCCGAACTTGTCCATCATCACTTTGGCCACAGGGGCGAGGCAGTTGGTGGTGCATGAGGCGTTTGAAATAATATTGTGGCTGGCGGGATCGTATTTGCCCTCGTTCACGCCGAGGACTATCGTGATATCCTCATCTTTGGCAGGGGCCGATATGACAACTTTTTTGGCGCCTGCTTTAAGATGTTTTTCGGCGTCCGCTTTTTTCGTAAAAAGCCCGGTAGATTCCACGACCACTTCCACCCCCGCGTCCGCCCACGGAATGTTGGCCGGGTCGCGCTCGGCGGTGATGCGGATTTTTTTGCCATCGACGCTGACAAAACCGTCGCCCGCCTCTACCTTCTCTTTCATGATCCCGAAAGTGGAGTCATATTTCAAGAGGTGGGCCAGAGTCGCGGAGTCTGTAATGTCGTTTACCAGGACGATATCGATTTTGTCATGCCCCATACATGCCCGAAACAGGTTCCGCCCGATGCGCCCAAAACCGTTGATACCTACTTTTATGGTCATGACAATAGCGCCCTCCACCAAAGAGTTAAGAGAAAATCAGAAGCAAAAATAGTATAATCCACTGGGATTTGAAGTCAATTCAAATGGACTGCTAAAACAATATAATCAGGAACTTATTTTACGAGGAGGGTTCGATATGGCCGATGACCACAAATCAGCCGGAAAATGGGCGAAAGAGCTGGGTGTCTCCGATAAAAAATTCAAGGACGCGCTAAAAGAGACCGGGATAGAGCCTGATTCCCAAAAGGGCGCCTGCAAATATTATTCGAAGAAAACGGCGGAGAAAGTAAAGAAGAAGATCGAGTAGGGGCTGATGGAAAACACCAGGCGTCATATCGCAACGGCGGAACGGGGCGGTTGAGATGGCGTTCCATAAGTGATACACTTTTCGGTAATATTATAAAAGGTCAATGATATGCCTACTTCGAATCCAAGAATCAACGTGACGCTGGAAAAGCCGATCTATGAAAGCGTCAAGCGCCTGGCCAAAAGGGATGGGGTGTCCATGTCGCTAAAGCTCCGCGATCTGGTCAGGGAGGCGATGGAGACCGAAGAGGATATAGGGCTCGCCGGTATCGCAGGGGAGAGGGAGAAGACGTTCGTCAAATCGAGGGCGCTAAAACATGACGAGGTCTGGTAAGTTTGGCGTTTCGGATTCTTTATCATCCCGAAGTCAAGGCTGACGTATCCCGGATCAACAAAAAACTGAGAAGCAGAATAAAAAAAGCGATAGAAACACGGCTCATGACATCTCCCCAGCAATACGGGGAGCCTTTAAGAAAAACGCTTAAAGGGTACTGGAAACTCCGGGTTGGCGATTACCGGATTGTTTTCAAGATTTCCGGAAACGAGCTGACGATTTTCGGCGTCATTCATCGAAAGACCATCTACGATCTGATTGGTAAAAGACCTTGACGCTGGCCGGGGATGCTTTTCGTAGGCATAAAAATAATCCGGCTTATTGTCCCACTGCATGATCGAGGGAAGGAATGCGCCTGTATTCCTTTTTATGTGCGGATAGAGTTTTCTGAAGATCATAGTTGCTTTGCCAGTGCAACCAGAACTGTGGCGTATTGCCAAAATATTTTGCGACGCGAATAGCGGTGTCAGGAGTGAAGCCGCGCTTGCGTCTTACGATCTCGTTGATACGAACGAAACTCACGCCAATTTCCCGCGCAAGCCTGGATTGTGAAATACCCAACGGCTCCATGAATTCTTCTTTGAGGATCACCCCTGGATGCTCCAACAAATGACCTATAGTGACCATGTTCTTCTCATTTCTCCTTAATCAATTATAAGACCTGCGCCATCTCAGTGGTAGTCGGTTATCTCCACATCGTATGCATGAGCATTCTTAAATATAAAGCAGATACGATACTGCTGATTGATTCTGATGCTGTACTGCCCCTTTCGTTTGCCGCTCAACGATTCGAGTTGATTTCCCGGCGGTGACATCAAGTCTTCAATAGCCGTCGCATGATGGAGCATGTCAAGACGCCGGAGAGCCTGCTTTTTTATGCTACGTAGCCGCTTTGAGGCTTTGTTTTTCTCGAAAAGCTCACGCGCCTCTTTCGCCTTGAATGATTCTATCATTATTCACATTATATCGAATATCGTTACAATAGTAAAATCCCAGGAGAGTTCAAACTAAATCCATTCCCAATTAAATAATTCTTCGAACAACTTTGTCATCGCGAGCGAAGGGAAGCGTAGCGCGGCGATCTCATCCGGGATTGCCGCAGTCGGCCAGGGCCTCCCTCGCAATGACAGTTGTAGCCGCGCCATCACACTGTCACCCCGGACATTAGACAAGATCCTTCACGGAGCTTGTGCTGAGCAAAGCGAATGTGTTCACGACGACATGGCGTGGCGCTATGTATCAGTTACCCGTTTTCGGCGTCCTGAGTGACACACGAAGGACCTTGCCTTTTTAATTTTATGGCACATCGCCCCCCCCGTCAGATCACCCAAAACTCTCCAGCTTGCCGTCCCTGATTTTAATTGTCCGGCTGGCGTTAGAGGCTACCTCGGCGTCGTGTGTGACTATTAATACGGTCACGCCGGTTTGGTTCAGCTCTTTTAATATCTCCATGATCTCGGCGCCTGTCTTTGTGTCGAGGTTTCCGGTCGGCTCGTCGGCCAGAATGATCTTCGGTTCGGTGACGATGGCGCGGGCGATGGCGACCCTCTGCGATTCACCCCCGGAGAGTTGATTGGGGAAATGGCTTTTTCTGCTTTCGAGGCCCACTCTTTTGAGCGCTTCTATCGCTTTACCTTTCGGGTTGGCCTCTTTCCGGTAATAAAGAGGCAGGCAGACGTTCTCCAGCGCGGTGTTGCGGGCCAGCAGGTTGT
>DRJW01000048.1 GCA_011052055.1 Nitrospirota bacterium | reverse complement strand
TCGTCCTCAGAGTAGTTACTACTACGCTTGCGGCTATTTTGTCTCGCAGTCTCGCCTGACGACTTTTCGCTCGATTTCGCTACGCAAGTGCTTTTTAGAGGTCCCCATATGTGTATAAAGGAGCCGGCCTTTGCTTGATATTCTGAACGCGATCGACTCATACGTCTGGGGCCTGCCTTTAATAATCCTGCTTCTTGGCGTCGGCTTTTATCTTACCGTGATTCTGCGCGGCTTGCAGTTCCGGTTGTTATTCAAGGCGCTTGACCTTGCCTTGATAAAACGTAAAGAGCGCGAAGGCGAGGGCGACATATCCCACTTTCAGGCCCTGATGACTGCCCTTTCGGCGACTGTCGGGACAGGCAACATCGCCGGTGTCGCAACCGCCATTGCGGTGGGAGGGCCGGGGGCTGTCTTCTGGATGTGGGTCACCGGCCTTGTGGGGATGGCCACCAAATTTGCGGAGGCTCTGGTGGCGGTGAAGTACCGGTATCGTGATGAAAAAGGGAATATGGCCGGGGGGCCGATGGTATATATCGCCGCTATCGGCGATAACCCTTTCTGGAAGTTTCTCGCAAGCGTTTTCGCGGTCTTCGCATGCGTCGCCTCGTTCGGGATCGGGAACATGGCGCAGTCCAACTCTGTGGCCGATGCGTTAAACAGCGCGTTTGGAGCGCCAAAACTTGCGACCGGGATAGCGCTGGCCATATTAACCGCTGTTGTGATTCTTGGCGGCATAAAACGGATAGGCCGGGTCGCCTCCGCCATCGTTCCGCTCATGATTATCTCTTACTGCGCCGTTTCGCTATACATTCTTGCCCTTATGGCGGGAAAGATTCCTGGCGCGTTCGCCCTGATTTTTGAGAGCGCTTTTACAAAAACGGCCGCCTCTGGAGGATTCGCCGGGGCTTCTGTATGGATCGCGCTTCGGATGGGAGTGGCGCGTGGTATTTTCTCGAACGAGTCGGGACTTGGCTCTTCTCCCATCGCGGCGGCGGCCGCAAAAACAAACGAGCCGGTCTCTCAGGCGCTGGTTTCGATGACCCAGACATTTATTGACACGCTCATAGTCTGCACAATGACAGCGCTGGTTATTATCTGCTCCGGTGTGTGGGATAGCGGATTAAACGGCGCCACCCTGACTACGAAAGCTTTTTCAACCGCGCTAAACTCTGGGTATGGCGGTGTCATTGTATCGTTGTCGCTGGTGTTTTTCGCCTACTCGTCGCTGTTGGGCTGGAGCTACTACGGAGAGCGGGCTTTAGAGTCTCTTGTCGGGATTAAAGGATCGATACCGTACAAAATCCTGTTTTGCGTTTTGATAGTGGTAGGGGCGGTGTTAAAGCTTGATGTTGTATGGCTCTTTTCAGACATAGCCAACGCGCTGATGGCCTTTCCGAACCTTATCGGCCTGCTGGCCCTGTCGCCCGTGATAGTGGCGGAGACGAAACGATATATGGAAAAGAGATGAAACCTGGGAGCGCATTTTTATCTCCCGGTTCGCTGTAATAAAAGGCTTAAACTTTGCACCCTGATCGTTACCGGTGATTTTAAAAAATCCGCGTAATTGATGAAAAACAGTTAACCTGCTATAATCGCAAGACTTATGAAAATTTCGCGATCAAACCTGGTACGCTCTATTTTGTTGTTGTCCTCTTTTATGGTGGTAGCGGCGTGCGGCGTGACACCCGTCCAGAGTCAGCAAAGCGAATCGGGGGCTCTGGTCTCTAACAGTCGCCAATCTGAAAGTTTCAGCGCGGCAAGATTGGCCGGGCTGTCCGACGATGAGCTTGAATTACGATCCGATCCGGCCTGCGGACTTGCGGATGTCCGGTTTGAGGGTGTAATCGTTGAGGTTATAGACAAATTCAACGAATTCGTCGCAAGAAGCGCTGAAGGTGTTTTGGATCATATTCCGTTGGCCGGTCATCCTGACGCTCCCGAAGATGGGGACGGGCCCGGTATTTCGGCGCTGGTCTGCGACGATTCGTTGATATCCGCTTACGCATACAACAGGACAGTTGTGGTGAGCGAAGGTCTTCTGGCGGTGTTATGGCAAGCGGCCTGGGCGTCCGCTCTCTATTCTGACGATCCTGAGGCGCTCGACATGGCGCTTGACGATATTGTTTACTACGCCCTTACCGATAGTTCCGACGATCTGATTACAAAAGAGGATATCGATGGTTTATCCAAAAGCGGGGACTTTTCCCGAATCGCAGGAGACCTGTTTTCTTCGGCTGTGGCTTTTGTGATTTACCATGAACTGGGGCATTCGTATATGGGCCACGCCTTAAGTGTGGCCGATGGCGGAGCCCCGGAGGACTCCACCCATGAAATAGAGGCCGATATTTTTGCGGCCTCATCCATTAAGAGAGCAGGATTATCGATTGATGGCGCCGACCTTGTGTTTTCAATTCTGGACAGGATCAATCCCGAAGGCTCTTTCGGCCATCCGTCTTCTTTAAAAAGAGCCTCTGTGGTGGAGCGGGTCGCTCATGCCGCGCCGCCCGATCAGTAACCTTGTTCGCGCGGTTTCCCCCGCTTTACTTGGCCAGATCGTAGACCGCGTCCCAGTCATCCGGCGGTGGATTGTTTAAGAGATGATCGAGTCTCTGGATGTAAAGTTCGCACGCTACGTCCTTTTCTCCGCCTTCTTTGTGGCAGTTGGAGAATTTTTCCCTGGCCTCCTCGAATTTTTTAGCGCGGAAGACGATAACAGCCTCTTCAAACATCGCAGTCAGACGGCGGCGCTCGTCCGTCGCCTCCTCGACCGTGTCAATCAGCTCATACAGGCGAACCGCATTTTTTTTACCCTGCACCCGAACCTGATCCAGCTCACGGAACAAAAAAGCGTTTTGAGGAGCCTCCCGGTAACTGAACTCGGATACGAGTATTTTTGAGCCGTAATATTTGTTGGCTCCTTCAAGGCGGGCCGCAAGGTTCACCGAATCGCCCATCATGGTGTAATCCATTCTTTCTTTTGAGCCCATGTTTCCCACCACCATCGGGCCGGTGTTAATCCCCATCCGGGTGGCAAGGCCGGCGCTCCAATCTTCGATCCATTTTTTCTTCGACTCAGTTATTACTTTTTGCATCTTGACAGCGGCGCGCATGCACATTTCCGTATGGTTTTCTATCAGCAAAGGAGCGCCCCAAAAAGCGATGATGGCGTCGCCTTCAAACTTGTCCACAGTGCCGTCAAACTCATGGATCACATCAGTCATCTTTGTGAGATAGTCGTTTAGCAAAGTCACAAGCTCGTTCGGCTCCAGTTTTTCAGAAATAGTGGTGAACCCCGCCACGTCGGTGAAAAAAGCGGTCATCACCCGTTTTTCTCCGCCCAGTTGAAGCAGGTCGGGGTTTTCTACGATCTGGTGTATGACTTTCGGGGAGAGATACCTTCCGAACGCGCCCTGGATGAAACGCTTGGATCTCTGCTCTGTAATATACTGGCTTGTGGTTACGCTTATAAAGCCCATGACAATGGCTATCCCCGGAATTACGCTGTTTAGCCAGATGGAGTTTACGTTGAACTGGAGAAAATTAAACCAGAAAAGCCCCCCCATTAGAAGCGTCGTGACGACCACTCCTGTGAGCACTTTCATCCTCGGCAGGGCCCACCACATAAAAATGCCCAGAGTGAGCGCCAGTATAATGTCCATGACTTTCTGCCACCCGAATTTTGTGATCGCGTTGAGGTTAAGCGCCATGGAGGCGGCGTTGGCCTGAATCTCCACTCCTGCGGTTATGCCAAGAGGCGTTACCCTTAAATCGTACACACTGGTGGCGGTGGCTCCGACAATGGCAATCTTGCCTTCGATCTGTTTCCTGATTTTCTCATTTTCCAAAGACTCGCTCATGATATCGGCGATCGATACCACAGGAAAAGTGGAGTCGGGCCCATGATAACGGAGCAGGATCCGCCCGTAAGGGTCCGTAGCGAGAAATTTACCCTTTATATCTATCCCTTCTAGCATGCCATGAGTGAAAACAAGCTGTGTGGAGCTTATGGCGCCAGAGTAGGCGATGACCGACGCCAGGGAGAGGGAAGGGTAGTAATCGCCGTTGAACTCATAAATCATCGGGTGGCTACGGATTATTCCGTCGATATCTGTCCATGTGTTAAGAAACCCGGAGGCGGCGCCGGCTTTCTGGATAACGAGGATGTTCGGCTCCGCTCCGGCCGCTTTAAACCATAGGCTCGCGTCCCTGCTGTCGGCTGAGCGCCTGACCGTTTTTATCCTGAAGGGGCGAAGAGTTTCTTTGATAGCTTTTTCTTTACTACCGGTTTTAGACACTTCTTTTTTTATATCCTCGAAGAAAAAACCGGTCACCACATTACCCGCTTTTCCTATCGAGCCTGCCAGCGCTCTATCCCTGGACACGTTGTTTTTAAGCTGTCCGAATTTCCCGTAGAACTTCGGATTATCGATATCGATTTTCTCTTTGACGATCTCCGCGTCGATCTTGTCCATCAGGGCGATATTTTCGAAGTCTGTATGCGTATGAAACGTCATATCGAGCGCTATGACTCTGGCGCCGAACCCCTCCAGTTTTTCGATTACTTCTCCGATTTTGTCCCTGGGCCAGGGCCATCTTCCGAAAACGTCCAGTGATTTCTGGTCGATTCCCACGATGATGATTCGCGGGTCTGGACGATTGGGCGCGGAATAGCGCACAAGAAGATCATAGATTTTAAGATCGAACGCCTCTATGAACAACGGGGGATTAAACGCTGTGACCGCAAGGACGATAAGCCAACCAGCATATATCCTGTTGAATGTCACTACTTTTCCCCGTTGTGGAACGATCCTGGGAATAGTACCATTCCATCGCAATCATGGCGATACATTCCGCTAATATTTTCCTGAGACAGGGCGCGATGGTATAATCGGGAATGGTTTTTCCAGGTTATATAAAATCGATTCGTCTCGCCGGGTTTATTACAGCCCTGTTTTTTCTCTCCTCACCCGGCTTCGCCTACTCACAGGTTTACAAACGGGTCGATGACCAGGGCAATGTCCGATACACCGATCAGCCCTGCGCCCTGAAAACCGCTCCCGCCAAGGCGCAAAAGCGAGTCATCCCAGACAGGGACAAAGAGCAGATATCACCGGCTGAATATTACGGATTTGAAAAAGGAAAGGAAAAAGAAAAAAAGCCTGTAGAAACGAAACTGGCTCCAAATAAAACCAGCGCGGGAAATAACGACAAATCGCCAGGCGCCAAGGCGATTGTCATGGTCGGCGACCTTAAAATACAGCCATCGTTAAGTGGCAGGGCTTTGATAGTGGCGACAATAAAAAACCAGTTCAACCAGCCTGTCGCAGGTATCCGGCTGGACGTTATTGTGTTTAAAAAAGACCGTACCAGAGGGGCCGACCTGGCCATACCGTTTACAGGAGGTAAAAAGCGTCCAGATCAGCTAAACCCCGGCGAGACAGGAACCTTTGAATATGAAATTGATCTTGATCCGAAAGAAATTGCCGGGTACAAGAGCAGGCTGGTGTGGGCCTACGGCGATGTAGTAGCCCCTCCCGGCAAGGGACAAAAACCGCCCGAAGGCGCTCAGGAGTTGATACGAAATAGAAAAACCGGCGAAATCCGAAAGCCCGGAGAGGCGGCGGAGTCTGAAATAGGACAAAAACAATAACACCCTTCCCGTACACATGTTTCATTAACTTTTAAAAAATAGAGATGTTTTTTATTGATTAAAAAAGTATAAATGGCCAAAACTTCTTCGACCTATGTCTGTCAGGCATGCGGTTTTACGACCTCGAAATGGTTAGGTAGATGCCCTTCGTGCGGCCAGTGGGACTCGTTGAGCGAAGAGATACAAAGCCCCGCATCCATGACGGAAACCCGCAAACGCTGGTCTGTGACGGACGGCCATCAAGAGCCTGTAGCCTTATCGAAAGTTACAGCGAACGGCTCGAACCGTATTTCCACCGGCTCAGGCGAGCTAGACAGGACGCTGGGCGGAGGGATAGTGGCGGGGTCTTTCACGCTGGTCGGCGGAGATCCTGGCATCGGCAAATCGACTCTCCTATTGCAGGTGGCGGGTCATGTGGCCAAAAGCGGCGTCGTGCTTTACGTCTCCGGCGAAGAATCGCCCAACCAGATAAAAATGCGGGGGGAAAGATTGGGGCTTGTTTCCGACAATATTCTCGCTCTTCCAGAGACCCAGGTAGAGGAGATTGAGCGCCACATAATGAGCGTAAAACCGAACCTTGTGATTATCGATTCTATCCAGACCATATATACAGGCCAGCTCTCCTCGGCGCCCGGAACCGTGGGGCAGGTGCGAGAAGCGGCGGGCAGACTGCTGAATCTTTGCAAGGCGACCGGAATCCCAATGGTTCTGATCGGCCATGTCACCAAAGAAGGCGCCATCGCCGGGCCACGTCTGTTAGAGCATATGGTGGACACCGTTCTCTACTTCGAAGGGGAGAAGGGGGGGGCGTACCGGATTTTGCGCGGTGTAAAAAACAGGTTTGG
>DRJW01000047.1 GCA_011052055.1 Nitrospirota bacterium | reverse complement strand
CCTCAGAGTAGTTGCTACTACGCTTGCGGCTATTTTGTCTCGCAGTCTCGCCTGACGACTTTTCGCTCGATTTCGCTATGAAAGCGCTTTTTAGAGGTTCCCTAATGTTGAATAACAAAGTTACACTGTTTTATGGGACTCCTATACTAACTTGCGCATGTTGTGAGCGCCGCTGGTCTGGAGTTTGGTGTCTGGACTCAGGTTCCGGGGCTGTTTGCTTATTGTTAATGGTTTTGCCGAGCGGAGAATTTTTGACCGGCGCTGACGAAACATAGTGAAATCACCCCACTTTATGAATTTTTGCGTGTTGATAAATGTTTGAAGCGGGAAAAATCAAGCGGATTTTGTCGCAGTTTTCCAAAACTGACCAAAACCAGCAACGCGAGATGACTGAAAAGCTTGTTTTGTTCGGCGAGATGATCGTCCCTCATGTGGCCAACGACTTAAGATACAACAAAATACTCTACGCCGACGCGCTTTATATTTTCCAGAGGCTTTATAAAAATGAATACCTGAAAACCTTCGTCAACGGTCTTGGCGACAATAAGGAGAATGTCCGGCTTTTGTTCAAGGAAATCTTGATAAAAAACGGGAAGAAATCGATTGTCCCGCAACTTATCGAGTACCTGGCCGATGACGACCATATGGTCAGAAAGCTGATAAGCGAAATAATAAAGGAGATGGCCGAGCCGTCGATGGCCGCGCGCGTGATCCCTCTTACAAAACATCAGAATCGGGAGGTGAAAAAAGTGGCCATGGATGTTTTGTGCTCCCTTAAGTCGGAAAAAGCCACCCAGGCGATTTTGCCGCTTCTTGACGATCAAGACTCATGGATAAGACGCAAAGCTGTGGAGGCGGTATGCAGGCTTAAAGATAAATCGACTGTGGATAAACTGCTTGAGACCCTCTCCGCAGAGCGCGATCCGGGCATACAGAAGATCATAATCGGCGCCCTGGGAGAGTGCGGAGAGCCGCAAAACGCCGAGGCCCTTTTGCCCAGCCTGAAAAGTCAGGACATGGTTCTGCGCCAGCAGGCTATCGATTCGATAAACAAGATAGGGGACTGCTCGTTAATTCCGAAGCTGATGGAATATTTCAGCGACGAAGATGTAAACGTGCGTCGCGCATCCGTAGAGATTTTAAACGGCCTCAAGGATCCTCAATCGGCGGCTGTTCTCGTAAAAGCTCTAAAAGACGGGGACTGGTGGGTAAGAGAGGTGGCTACAGAGGCTCTGGGCGAGTTGGGGGGGAGCAAAATAAGCCAGATGATTATGAGTCTGCTAGACGATAACGATGAAGGCGCGCGCCGGTCGGCGGTGGAGTTTTTCTGCAAAGTAAAAGAGCCGGCGGCTTATGACAGGCTTGTTTTACTGCTCGACGACAAAGACTGGTGGGTAAGAGAAAAAGTGATAGCGGCCCTCGGACTGATAGGCGACAAACGGGCGATCCCCGAAATTTTACAGCTTGTCGATGACCGGGAAGTTAAAGCGGTCATTCCTAAAGCTCTTTGCCAGATAGGAGGGGATGGGATCGAAAAGCATATCGCAAAACTGCTGGGCGACCGGCAAAAGCATGTTCGCGCAGAGGCTTTGCGCGCGATGGCCACAATCGATAGCCAGGAGGCGATTGTTTACCTTAAAGAGATGGTAAAAGACAGTGATGAGGAGATCCAGGGGCTGGCTCTTATCAAGCTGAGGGAGAAGACAGGAAGGATCTGGCTTAAAGACGAGGTTCTGGCCGAACTCGGCAAAGCGCCGTCCGTGACCGGCCCTATCGTCTCCAGAGCCCCGGATGTCAAGACGGGCGATATCCTGACAGAGGCGATCATGGTTGTCGATATCGTAAGCTCCACCGATATCGCCAGCAAATATGGGGACAGCCTCGCGTTTCAGTTGTCCGCCGATCTGTCCGAGATTATCAAACCGATAAGCGAGAGGGAGGGAGTTCAGTTTTACAAAAGCACGGGCGACGGGTTCCTCATGACTTTTGTGAATGTGGAGGAAGCGGTGAAAGTGGCCTCGGAAACGCTGGCGCGCGTGAGCGAGCGGAACGCGAAAACAGATAAAAAAAGAGAGCTTGGCCTCCGTTTTGCGATCAACGTTGGAGAGACAAGAGTTGACGTGAACGGTGACCGGTTGGGAGCGGCGGTAAACATGGCTTTCCGCGTGGATG
>DRJW01000046.1 GCA_011052055.1 Nitrospirota bacterium | reverse complement strand
TAGGCTCCCTGATCTCAGGATGCATCGGACATGTGTATACAGGCGATTCACTCGTTTCTGTCTTACCGGATTGCAAAGGCGCTACTGATGATGAGTCTGGTTTTTTATCTTCGAGAAGCTCCAGGTTCATCCCGCATTTTGGACATGACCCCGGCTTAGGCTCCCTGACCTCTGGATGCATCGGACATGTGTATATGGGTGAAGGCAAGCCGGTTTTTGATCGCTCTTTTGCTATGTACTCGTCCGGATTTTTATTGAATTTGTCATTACAGCTTGTACTGCAAAAATAATACTCATGATCTTTGTAGGTTAAACGATGAGCGGCTTTATCAAGCTCGATTGTCATGCCGCACACAGGATCGGTCACCATGCCTTCGCTTTTATGGCGCTGATGGTGATCGGGAGCGCTGTTATGGTCAGAATGGCTGGTCATGCTCCAAAACCTCTTTGATAAGTGTTGGAGCTCCAGCTTATCCTTTTTATATCTGAAAGCAAGGCAATAGCGCCTTTACCATACGGACCAGGCGTTTCCCGACTGAGGCGCTCAAAAAAACCGGCGAAACAATTAACGCGCGAAGAGACGGTAATCAAGTTTTAATCTTCAGGGCGCTCCAGACGCAACGCCGCTTGCGTAAAGCCAGCATGCGGCCCTGGAGCCAGACTTGACAATTTTAAGCTCTGGTTTGTCAATACGGCACACATCCATAACATCAGGGCAACGGGGGTTAAACGGGCATCCGGCCGGAAGGCTGGTAAGAGCAGGCACAACACCCTTGATCTCTTTGAGCCGTTTTTTCCCCTCTCCTTTGCCGTGGCGGAATGGGATAGACTCCAGCAGACCTCTCGTATATGGATGAAGCGGGTCGCTGAACAACGTTTTAACCGGCGCCGACTCCACAACTTTTCCGGCGTACATAACCACCACGTCGTCGCATGCCTGGGCGACAACAGCCAGGTCGTGGGTTATAAGAATGATCGAAGCGGAATATTGCTCGCGCATCTCTCTCATCAGATCTAGAATTTGCGACTGTATGGTTACATCCAGCGCGGTCGTCGGCTCGTCGGCGATTAAAAGAGTAGGGTCGCACGACAAAGCCATGGCGATCATCGCTCTTTGTCTCATCCCGCCAGACAGCTGATGCGGATAATCGGATATTCTTTTTTCAGGAGACGGAATACCGACTTTTTTGAGCATCTCGATGGAGCGCTCCCACGCCTCTTTCCTGTCTGCGCCACGATGCAGGCGCACCCCTTCCGATATCTGGTTTCCTATGGTGAATACCGGATTGAGGGAGGTCATCGGCTCCTGGAAAATCATCGCGATCCGGTTTCCCCGGATTTTTCTCATCTCGTTTTCCGAAAGACCTAGAAGGTCGTCTCCTTCAAAAATGATTTTGCCGCCGGCTATCCGTCCCGGTTTTGGCGTGAGTCTTAATATCGAAAGGGCGGACACGGTTTTGCCGCAACCCGATTCGCCGACAACTCCAAGCGTGCGTCCAGAATTGATCGAATATGAAACACCGTCCACCGCTTTAGCTACGCCTACGTTTGTGTGGAAAAAAACTTTTAAATCTTCGAGTTTAAGCAAATGAGGCATTTTAT
>DRJW01000045.1 GCA_011052055.1 Nitrospirota bacterium | reverse complement strand
CGTCGAACGGATCGCCGAAATCAAAATCGTCGGTTGTGAAATCCCCCCCTTTGAACTCAATCCTGTCCCCGACTTTAGCCCGCTCCACAGCTTTTGAGACCACACTTGCGGACATAGGCCGGTCGAAAGCCACGCCTGTCAGGTTTTTAAAACGTAAAGCAGACTCGATAAGATAAGTCGCCGGGCCGCACCCGATATCGAGAATCGACATCCCGTCTTTGATCGGCAGGGCGTCTAGCATCCGCTCTTTAAACTGGCTGGCTATGTCGTCCATCGCCAGTATAAAAGTCTCCTGCCACGCTTTTTTTTCTTCTTGTGTGCTTTCAGGTTTCGGTATCGGCTCGCCCGACTTTTAAACCTCGCCGATCTTCAGCCAGTTCGACACAGCGCGCCTGTCCAGATCGAGAATGTTTCCCCGGTAATCGGGCGCGCCCCGGACAAGATGACGCTCTACGACGCCGGCGTTTTTATATTTACCGCCCGATTTTTTTACCAGCCCCGCGCCGCATAGCCCGTCGAGCAGAAGACCGGTGGCGCGTCTGTCGGCGCCAAGTTTACCCGCTATTTCATCCGCCCCCTTCCACCCGCCTTCTGCCGCGTCGAAAACACCAGATGTATGGGCCTGCAGTAGCAGAATGGAAGGGCGCCATCCCCATGAAAGATCAAGGATATCGGAAAGGCCCAACTCGCCAGAGCGCGGGGCGTCTCTACTATTATGGCCTTTGCTCGTCATAGGCTAATGGCCCGCGCCAGACAAAACCCACGCGATCGCAAGCAGACCGGAGATGTGATAGGCGCCGTCGAGCGTAAGGTCGAAGGCCACTCCCCTGGATATTATTCTTGCGTGATACAAAGACAGGTAAAGGGCAGTGTAACCGACAGTAAGCATTAGAACGTAGCCGAAACGGGGGGCCCATCCCAAAGAGGAGGCGGTGGCCAACAGCAGAGCCAGCGCGATAGTCAGACCGGCGACAAAAACTTTTGTCGGCTCTTTGCCTATAAGTATCGGTATCGTCTCGCGTCCGATCAACCTGTCTCCATGAATGTCGCGGATATCGGAGACCACCGACCTTATGTATACGATGGTAAAAGTAAAAACGCAGGCTACCGCGACGGGCGCTGAAACAATATCCGCGTCGGCGAAAAGAGCCGGGATGAGAACCGTGACGCCCACCCACGCCACGCCGACAAAAATATCTTTGGAGGCCGGGATATCTTTTAGCCTGTGTATCTTAACGGCATCGCTTCGTGGAAA
Organism: Nitrospirota bacterium; assembly: GCA_011052055.1. Classification (GTDB taxonomy): domain Bacteria; phylum Nitrospinota_A; class UBA7883; order UBA7883; family UBA7883; genus DRJW01. The sequence goes on along the minus strand of DRJW01000045.1, from coordinate 2,806 downwards.
CCATTTGACCGTATATCCGAGGCCCATGACAAGCGCGCCTACGTATACAAGAGATACGATCCCCCCTTGCGCGAAGACCGCGACGAGCGACGATATGGCGAAAAATATGGCTGTATATTTAACCAGCTTTTTGTGCCTCAGATAAAAACGTGTTTTCTCCGGCTCGTTATGCAAGAACGTCTGCGAGTCGTTAAGCTGGTTGAGCGCGTACATGGTGAAAAGGTAGGCGCTTGCGATATAGGCCGGCGCCCAGGTAAATTCGTATCCGGCGAGGGTGGCGTTAGCGAACACCATAAAAGCCGCGCCCACTGCGACGCTTAAGTTTCCTATGGATGCGAATTCCACGAGCCGCCCGGCAAGATATTTCAGCGTGACAGGTTTGTCATAAGATACGCCCCTTAACTTGCCCAGAACTCTCTGGATCATCCATGAAGGAGTGGAGGCGCCAGCGGTGAGCCCTATGCGCTGAAACTCTTTTATTTTCTTAAGGTCGATATCGGCCTCCGACTCGATAAGCATGGTTTGCGCTCCGGCCTGTTCGGCAAGCTGGGCCAGCCTGGATGTGTTGGCGCTGTTGCGCCCCCCCACCACTACCATCAAGTCCACCTGTTTGGCCATATCGAGGGCTTCGGCCTGCCGCTCTTGCGTGGCTTCACAAATTGTGTCGCCGATAACCGCGTTCGGATATTTCATTTTCAAGGCGTAAACAACTTTTTCATACTTGTTCGTATCGCAGGTAGTCTGCGCAACCACGCATACATTGTCCATCTGCGGAAGGAGCGAAACCTCCTCCACAGACTCGATCACGCTACATCGCCCTTTGGCGTAACCTGTAAGACCGGTGACTTCGGCGTGGCCCCGGTCGCCCACTATTACCGTGTGGAAACCTTTGTTTGCCTGTTTTTTTATGATCCCCTGGACTTTGGCCACAAGCGGGCAGGTGGCGTCTATTTTTTTGAGGCCTCGCTCTTTTATTTTGTTCCGTACCTGGGGCGTGACTCCGTGTGTGCGGATTATCACCGTCCCGCTCTCAAGCCCGGTGGCGTCGTCTAAAGCGAAAACCTTTTCGTTTTCGAGCATTTTGATGACATGCGGATTATGTATGAGCGGCCCGTGGGTGTAGACAGGGCCGCTGGTGGTCTTGGCGGTGTAGAGCGTCATGTCCATAGCCCGCTTCACGCCCCAGCAGAACCCGGCGGTCTTGGCTACTTTTATTTCTTTTTTCTCGGCCATCTTTTCATTTTGCCACAGATTAATGAAGACCGTTAAGCTTTTGACTCGCAGTTATTAACCCGGTTTCTCGCAGTCTGTTAAGGTGGATATCCTGATTATTTGAGGAGTGCATAGATGGACAAACAGAAACGGTATTCAGCGTCTTTCAAGGCGAAAGCCGCTCTTGAAGCGTCGCGTGGTGAGAAGACGATGGCCGAGTTGCCTGCAAAGCGCGGAGAAGCCGTTCGTATTCCGTAGTGTTACCGGAACAGTAAGAACCTGCTTTGCTTTTTTTCATACCTCTGTTTCTCTTTCAAGCGTCTTGGTCATTATCCGCAATCAATACGAAAGTGCAATGCGCCTTCATGCCGCCACGATGCGCTTAACTTTGATCTTGCGCTCCAAGTCTTTGGAGTAAGCCAGGTCATAGGCCATCTGCATTCCGAGCCACGTTTCAGGAGTAGAGCCAAATGCCTTGGAAAGCCTGTACGCCATTTCGATAGAAACAGACGACTTTTCGTTTACCAGACTGGATAACGCCTGGCGCCCGACACCAAGTCGCTTGGCCCCTTCGGTAATCGATATGTTTAGCGGTTTTAAGCAATCTTCTCGCACAATCACTCCCGGATGCACAGGGTTTTTCATAGCCATGTCAAAATCTCCTCAATGATAATCAATATAGTCGACATCAAAGGCGTGACCTTCCTCGTACCGAAACGTCACTCGCCAATTTCCTGAGATCCAAACGGCATGACGACCTTTCATGCGTCCTTTAAGCGGGTGTAACCGGAAACCGGGTATATCCATACCTTCGGATCCGCTATTCCGATCCAGCATCGTCAAAATACGCTCCAGCTTGGCAACATGGGCCGGAGCGAGTTTCGCCGACTCTCTGCCCTCATAGAGCGCTTTTAGACCACGATGTCGAAACGACTTTATCATATGCAAAGTGTACTGTGCAACACGACAACAATCAAGGTATGTATCACGATTCCAATTACCTGCTCTTGCGACAGATAGTAACAAATTCAGTTCAATGATTGAAAAGTTCGAGTGTGAACTTTTTCATACGGGCATTTTTGGCCTTTACAGGCAATAAACAAAATTATCTTATTTTTTTTGGAAATACGCTAAAGTTTATAGCTCTCCTTCCGATAAGGATTAGTAGACTTAACTAGAAGTGGTAACGTGAATAAGGAAGCAAGCATATGGATATTAATGGAACCACAGGAAGCGCGCAACAAGTACAGATTCCAAAGGCGGCCGGTATGCCGGCTCCAGTCACCAATTCCGGGGGCGAAGAGCAGGCCGAAGGCGGCAGAGTGGACAATGAAAGCGCCGAAGGCGGCAAAGCAATATCTCAGCCTGGCGTGGGTGGTAGCGTAGACGTAAAAGCCTGACCGCAAGTTCGGGAAAAGAGTGTCGTCGCGGTTTAACCGGGCGATTATTGTGTCCAGACGGCGGCTCCCGCGTTAAAAAGGCGCTGACGTGTCTTTCACGGGGGCCTTAGCGTCGGCAGGTTGCGTCTGTCTTTTTAGTACCCCGCTCTTTGATTTTGTCACGGACGTTCGGGGCGACTCCGTGTGTGCGGATT
>DRJW01000044.1 GCA_011052055.1 Nitrospirota bacterium | reverse complement strand
TGAACAAAATCATCCTGAACGCAACAGAGAAAATCGGGATGACCCCGCATGATATAAGCGAGATCGTGCTTGTTGGTAACACTGCCATGCATCATTTGCTTTTGGGCATTAACCCGGAGTATGTGGGGGCCGCGCCGTTCGCGCCGGCTCTGCACAAATCAGTGGATGTCAAAGCGGAGCGGATCGGGATAAATATATTACCCTCCGGCAACGTCCATGTTCTGCCTATCGAGGCCGGGTTTGTGGGCGCCGATAATGTCGGATGTCTTATCGCCGATAAACCTCACAAGAGAGACGAATTCACTCTTCTGATCGATATCGGCACAAACGGAGAGCTTGTATTCGGTAATAAGGATAAGTTGATCTCATGCTCCACAGCCACCGGCCCCGCGCTGGAGGGGGGCGAGATCACTTACGGAATAAGAGCGGCTCCGGGAGCCATAGAAAGGGTCAAGATCGATCCCGATACGCTCGACCCTTCTTACCAGGTTATCGGTAGCGACCGGTGGAGCGATGGGAAAACAGATATGCAGGCCAGAGGAATCTGCGGATCGGCCATCATAGATGTTATCGCCGAAATGTTCAAAGCCGGAATCATTGTCAAAAGCGGCCGGTTCAACCAGGAGTTAAGCTCACCCAGAATCAGGGAGCGGACAAAAGGCATCTCGGAGTATGTGATCGCCTGGGCGCATGAGACCGCCATTGATGAAGACATCATCGTTAACATCAAGGATGTCAGGGCGATTCAGCTCGCCAAAGGGGCGCTCTATTCCGGTTGCCAGATAATGATGAAAAAACTGGGCAGGGAAAAATTCGACAGGTTGGCGATTTGCGGAGCCTTCGGGACCCACATCGACAAGATGCAGGCTCTGGTCATGGGAATGTATCCCGACTGCGATCCCGAAATCATTGAATTTTTGGGGAATTCTGCGGGCGACGGGGCGCGGGTGGCATTGCTGAGCGTGGACTCAAGATGCGAGGCGAATGAGATTGCAAGGAAAGTTGAATATGTGGAATTGGCGCTTGAGGAAGATTTTAACGACAGGTTCGGAGAGGCGATGCAATTTCCCCATATGTATGATAAATTCCCACATACGGAACATCTTGTCGTTGTGAGGGAGGGGAAAATCGAAGCCTGATGATCTGCTGTGGATATATTTACAGGGGATACGCTTTTTAATTAATTTTGCGAAGGAGGGGAACATGGCTGTTATTTTTTCGAAATCATCTGGAAGAATGAGAGTTCAGTACATTGGAGAGTCTAAAGACGCTACGACTGTAAAAGGCGCCCCGGCAAAACTGGAAAGCAGTAAGGAGTATGAGTGCATGGAAAAAGAATATCACTCCCAGCTGTTTGTCAGAATGCATATTGGCGGCGGTGAAAAAGTGAAAGTCAAAAGATCGGAGCTGGAAAAAGTAAGCTAGACGCCCTTCAAGTGGTAGTTGACCCGGTTCGGGTTGCGCCTTTAAACGCGGTCGGGTAAAATAAGGCTGATGTTTCAGAGGGCGTTGACCGGGTGGATTGTGTCCGCTCCCTGCGCAGGCTCTCTAGAGTGGTGACATGCTGTGAACAGAAAGACAGAAAGATTTAAAGGCCAGATAAAAAAATGGGGCGCCAGCATTGTTGGTGTCGCCGATCTTACGAGCAAAGGCGTGAGGGAGGCTCTGTCAGGCGAGTTCCAGCATTTTACCAGGGCTGTCTCCATGGCGATTCATTGCGACCCTGTGAGGCTCTCCGTTAAAACCCAGGAGGCTGATGGGCTAAGCGGCCAGATTCTTGGCTATATGGAGGAAAATAAAACCGTAGTCAACAAGTTGAACCGGATTCTTAAACATTTAAAAACAGAGTTTCGTATGCGGCGGTTCAGATATTTCATTCTTCCGCCCATCAGCAATTCAGACAACCGCACATTCAGCTCGGCCCTCTTCCACCTTTTTCCCCACAAAATGGCCGCCACCTGCGCGGGGCTGGGATGGATAGGGAAAAATGGAATGCTTATCAACAGGCGGTACGGCCCTAATTTGATTTGGGCCACCATTTTGACAAACGCCCCGCTTGAGCCGACAAGCGATCAGATAATGCAGAGCAACTGCGAAGATTGTTCATTGTGCCAAACAGTATGTCCTGCGTCGGCGGTTAAAGGAGTCAACTGGGTTCGTGGGCTCGGCGCCGACAAGCTGGTGGACTTTAAAGCCTGCGCCGGGCAGATGGAATCCAACGCGGAAAAATTCGGCCGCCCCGTCTGTGGAATATGTTTTATGGCCTGTCCATACGGGACGGACGATGCGTTGATGGCGGTAAATTAAAAGCAAGGCCTTGCCCGTGTTCGCAAAGATTCTGGAGGCTCGCCTTTTTTCTTGTCTTCAATTATAAGCAGTTGAGCCAGCCGGAGTTTTGAGCCTGAAATGAAAATTGTTATCAAATATTGCCGGATTTGTAACTATCTTCCCGTAGCGGCCAGGCTTGGTCTCGATATCAGAAACGAATTCGGCCTGGATGTCGAGTACAAGGCGGCGGGTAGCGGCGTGTTCGACCTGTTTTGCGATGATGTCCTTGTCTATTCGAAATTGGGAGCGGGTGACAAATTCCCAGGAAAAGGTGAGGCGGTTTCTTTGTTGAAAAAGGAGATTGAAAAGAGAAAATGACTTTTAAAGAGAGACTTCTCAAGACGCTGGCGGGTGAGAAAGTCGACAGGCCGCCAGTGGCCGTACCAACGCAGAACGCCACCGTGGACGCTATGAACGAGGCGGGCGTGTTCTGGCCGGAGGCGCTTCAAAAAGCGGAGCCGATGGCCGCGCTTGCGCTGGCCTGCCAGAAAAGTTACGGTTTCGAGTCGATCCGCCTCCCGTTCGATATCAACGTGGAAGCGGAGACGATGGGATGCCAAACGCGCTATGGCGACAAGTCCGATCCGCCCGTGAGCGCTCCTAAAAACCGGGACGAGCTTTCTCAACTCGTTTTTCCAGAGCCGGCCAAAGCTGGCAGGATGGCAGAGGTGATAAAGGCCGTTAAAATTGTATCGGACACGAAAGACCCGGATGTTCCGCTTATCGTGGCGCAGGGTACGCCATTCGAGGTTTTATGTACCGTATATAATTTTGATGAGATGTATGGGGATTTGAAGGCTGACCCCGGCAGACTACTCGACCTGCTGGAAAAAATCCTGGAGCTTCAGATTAAATACGCAAAAGAGCTGGAGACCGCCGGAGCCGAAGTGATGATGATAGTGGACGGCACATCCCAGACCCTTATGCCGAAACATTTTGTGAAGTTTTCATCATCTTTCACCAAAAAGCTCATAAGCGCTCTCGATATACCAAGCATATTGCATATATGCGGAAACCCTGTGAGATTGTTAAAAGATATGGTGGATACCGGGGCCGACGCATTATCGATAGACTGGGCGGTTCCTGTCGATACAGCTAAGGCCGAGGCCGGAGATAAATGTGTTTTGGTGGGAAACCTGGATGTCTCAAAGCTATATATGGGTAGCCCGGAAGAAGTGGTGGAAATGGTGAGCCAGGCCCGCGAGGCGGGGATCGACATCATCGCTCCGGGATGCGGAATAATCCCTGGCACGCCTGTAGAAAATCTGAGAGCGTATGTCAAAGCGGTGACTACCGGTTAATCCAGCATGGAGCGTTGCGGATGAGAATAGGTGTTGTGGCGTGCAAAATAATGAAGCTTGAGCTTGATAAGGCTCTTTCCACATTGGACGGCGTTACCGAACTGGTTTATCTCGAAGAGGGGAAGCATGTGTATCCAGATAAACTGAAAATATCTGTTCTGGAAGAGATAAACGCTATCAAAGACAAAGTTGACGTGATTTTCCTGGGGTATGGTCATTGCCAGTCGCTTAAAGGCATAGAAGACCAGTTCGATATCCCAATCGTTCATCCAGACGCGGAGGATTGCATCGCGATACTGCTTACGCCGGAAAGGTACGCAAACGAGATAACAAAAGAAGCGGGCACATGGTTTATGACGCCCGGCTGGGCGGAAGCGGGGGCGGATATGATTTTAAAAGCGCTTCATCTCGATAAATTTGAAAGCGAAGAGGTGGATGCTAAAGAGCTTACGAACGAGCTTTTCGCAAGCTACACGCGGGGTCTTTTTATCGACACCGGCGTGGGAAACGACGAATATTTTATCGACAAAGCGAAGGAATCGTGCGAGCTTTTTGATGTCAGGCTTGAGAAAACAGTTTCCACCTCCACCATTTTAGAAGACAGCCTTGCTAAGTGCAGGGAAATCGCCGGTGGTTCAGGGGAACGATAGAATGACCAGGATATACAGGGCGTACAGCGCGCGCGAGAACTATAAAAACAGGGATTCGGTGATAGTGGACTGGTTCTGCCTGTCGAGAGAAGGGCCCGTTGCGCCTTATGACGAATTGATACTCAATTATAATGACCTGAGCGGCGGCGAGAAGGCGCGCGCCCGCAAACTTGCCGATAACTTTCTCACCGAACCTGAGATCGCCGAGTTAAAAGAGTATATCGAAAGTGGAACCGGCTTTGATGTAAGGATATCCGAAGTCAAGACACCGTTCGAGGACGGACGGAAAATCCCTGATTATGCGGAAACGGCCAAGACGGACGCTGATGGGGATTATTTTCATTTAAGCGAAAAGCAAGGATACAATTTGACAGTTCCCATAAGCGGTTTTGCGGATCTTGGCGAGCCCCCCAATATTTTTTCTGAATAGATCGCTTCAGGCTGATATAATGCTCCATAGCAGTTACGCTGAAGATAGAAATTATCCACAAACATATTCATTATTCCAGTAAAATAGCTTTCCGGGTATTTAAGGAATATTTAGAAGATTATGAATAAGCCATCGATTGTCGCTGAGTTCTGGGATTTCCTTAAAGTAAGAAAAAAATTCTGGCTTGCGCCGATAATAATGATTTTGCTTCTTCTCGGAGCGCTAATAGTGTTTACGGAAGGGTCGGCGCTGGCTCCATTCATATACACCCTCTTTTAAATACACCGCCTAAAACGCTTCATCGAAAAAAGGAGCTTAAACCAATTTATATCCTTGGGATTTCCGCGTTTTATCACGATTCAGCGTCTGCGCTGATAAAAGACGGCGAGATTGTGGCCGCCGCCCAGGAGGAGCGTTTCACACGTAAAAAGCATGATTCCGACT
>DRJW01000043.1 GCA_011052055.1 Nitrospirota bacterium | reverse complement strand
GCATTCCCTTGATAAAACGTTGAAAGTAGACCGGGCCGGTTTCGACAAAGTTTGAGAGACCAGCTTCAGTGATTCCGGCGCCGCCCATTCCGTTTACCGGTTTAGACAGCCATTTTTGCGAAGCGATGTTATCAGGCTCCGAAAGTGAAATTTTGGCGTATTTAAAACCCCAGGTTGACGCGGCTAAAGATAGCGACTCCGGGTTTCGGGCTTTACGGATCGAATCGGCGCCGCACCCGATCAGGGCGCCGGTCTTTTTCAGACTCAGCACGGCTTTGATGTCGTTTTCAAATCCCGGCCCGAACACGATCCCGCAATTGTCGATTCCCCTGGCGAGATTTACAAGAGAGTCGATGGAGAAATTTTCATCGCTGTCGTGGACGATAGATCTGTTGGGGCCGAGTTTTCTCGTGTCCCAGTCGCCATAGTGATCGACGGTGAATATATGGTGACCGTGACAGACCGCGTTCTCGGCCAGAAACCGGATGTTCGAGCCAATAAGCAGAACAGGTTTTTCAAAGGAGCTATAGCCCATAATACTCACAAATCGGTTGAGCCGTTATGGTTAGATTATACCACCCGCGCATATCTTGCGGAACAGACAGCTTGTCTATCCGGCGCCGTATACCTCGTTCAGGATTTTATCAGCGCCCATGCCGAGAAGTTTTTCCGCAAGATCGACGCCCAGCTTTTTTCTGTCACCCACGCCTGCGCTCATCTTTTTCCTGTGTATCACCGAGCCATCCACCGCGCCCACCAGCCCGTCAAGCGTGATGACGCCATCTTCCAGCGTAGCGTACCCGGCAATGGGAACCTGGCATCCTCCTTCCAGTTTTTTAAGAAACGCCCTTTCCGCCTCCACTTCAGCGCGAGTACCCGGATGATCCAGAAACCTGGTCAAGGCCGCAACGTCGCCGTCGCCCTTTCTTGTTTCGATACCAAGCGCGCCTTGCGCCACCGCCGGCAGGCAGACCGCCGGGTCCATATATTCGGTCACCACCTCTTCTTGTTTCATTCTTTTAAGCCCCGCAGACGCCAGGATCACCGCGTCGAGTTTTTCTTCGGTAAGTTTTCTTAAGCGGGTTCCGACATTCCCGCGCAGGGGGACGATTATCAGATCCCGGCGGCGGTTCAACATCTGCGCCTGGCGCCGAAGGCTTGAAGTCCCCACCCTCGCCCCTTCCGGCAGTTGATCGAAAGATTCCACCTCCCTTGCGATAAAAGCGTCACGCGGGTCTTCGCGCTCGGCGATTACGGAGATTAAAAGCTCTGAAGGAAGCTTTGTGGGAACGTCTTTCATGGAATGTACCGCAAGATCGATCTCCTTGTTTATAAGAGCCGTCTCGATCTCTTTTACGAACAAGCCTTTCCCGCCGACTTTGGCCAGGGGCGTGTCGAGGATTTTGTCGCCCATTGTATGGATGACCTTTAGCTTTACCGTCACGCCCCCGTTTTGCTCTTCAATCCGGCTTTTGACCCAGTTCGCCTGCCACAGGGCAAGAGGGCTTCCCCTGGTTCCGATTACTACATTGCTCAAATAATAAATCCTCGAACGTTTGGGCCGCGCGCTACCGGTGAAAACGGTTTAGCGCAAATAAGCCACAGCCCCAGCCAGGGCAGGGCCTGTTTATTTGTCCAGATTAAAGAGGTATCGAAGGGCCCCAAGATACTTGTGCCCATCTTTAGACTCCGCTTTTTTCTTGAGGTTGACGATAGGCGAGTGAATCGCCTTGTTAATAATAGCAGAAGTCATTTTCTCGATAGTTTCCCTGTCTTTTTCCGAAAGGTTCGGCATTCTGCTTGTGGCCTTGTCCACCTCCTTTTGCCGCATCTCCTCCATCACCTTTCGAAGATCTGTAATAGCCGGAGCGACTTCAAGGTGATCGAGCCATGTGAAAAATTCGGTGACTTCCTTGCTGATTATCTCCTCCGCCCGCTCCGCCTCCCGCTCCCGCTCGGCCATGTTAGCCTCGACCACATTTCTCAGATCGTCTATGTCGTAGACATAACAGTTGTCTATCTCGTTTACCGACGGCTCGATATCCCTGGGGACGGCGATATCGATGAAAAACATCGGCCTGTTATGGCGCTCTGCGATCACTTCTGCCGCCAGCTCTTTTCTCACCACGAAGTGAGGCGCCCCTGTGGAGCTAATTACAATGTCGCATCGTTTAAGCTCCTCATGTAACGAATCGAATTTCACAGCTTCGCCGTTGAATTTGGTCGCAAGCTCAACCGCCCTGTCGTAAGTCCGGTTGGAGACGAGCACCGTATCGACGCCCTGGGCCACGAGATGTTTCACCGCAAGCTCGATCATCTCCCCGGCGCCGATGAGAAGCGTGGTCTTGTCCGACAGGTCGCCGAATATTTTTTTCGCAAGCTCCACTGCGGCGAAAGAGACCGACACCGCGTTTTCGGCTATGCCTGTTTCGGTGCGTACCCTCTTTGCGACTGTGAAGCTCTGCTCGAAGAGCCGGTTTAAAACGGCTCCCGTCGCCTCGAACTCCCTGGCGGCGCTATAGGCGCCTTTGACCTGGCCAAGGATCTGGGGCTCGCCTACGATCATAGAATCGAGGGACGATGTTACTTTAAAAAGGTGCTCGACCGCTTCTTCAAGAACCAGAAGATAGGCGGACTTGTCGAGAGTTTCCCTGTCTATCTCATGGTAGCCGCAAAGGAAACTTTTTAGCGACTCGACCCCTTTTGTTATGTCGGTGACACGGGCGTAGATCTCCATCCTGTTGCAGGTGGATAAAATGACCTTCTCTTTTATCTCCGGAGCCTTGTCTTCAAGTATATGAATGCTCTCGCCTATCAAATGCTCCGATATCGACAGCTTCTCCCTTATCTCCACAGGAGCGGTTTTATGGTTGATGCCTAAAACTATTAAATTCATCGTTTCAATTTATATGAGCTATTAAAGCTATCACCACTATTGAAAAACCTATTATACCAAGCGTCGCCGTTCTTCGTCCGCGCCATCCCAGCGCGATACGTCCCACGCTAAGCGCGGCGTAAACCACCCATGCGGTTAAAAGCAGAGCGGTGGAAGTCTCCAGTTTTATTATTATTCCATACTTGTGGCTCGTCCACGCGACAGCGGCCAGCGCCCCGATTGTTATTAGAGGAAATCCGAAAACAAGCCCTTTGCGATTTATATCATCGAGCGCGTCCAGAGAAGGCAGTCTGCGATACCAGCCGCCTATATGTTTGCTTTTAAGCTGGCGCTCCTGAATAAGATACATGACACCGGCGGCGAATACGAGCGAGAACGCCCCGAACGAAAGGAACGAAAGCGTCCTGTGCAGAGTAAGCCAGTAGGCTTTGGCTGGAAGCGATGAGCCGGCGTCCGGCGATATGGGAAACGACACCATCATAAGCGCGAACCCGATAGGGACCATAAACGCGCCCAGCGGCTTGATTTTGAAATATCCTTCCGCGATCAGGAAAACCGCGAACACCACCCAGGCCAGAAAAACGCAATACTCGAACAGATTGGTATAAGGGCCGTGTCCCGTCTCCATGGACCGCTGGATCAACGCCGCCGTCTCCACAACAAAACCGGCGGAAATCATGATTGTGGCCAGAATGAAAAGTATCTTGTTTCGCATGGCAAGATAGAGAAGATATTTAATCATCCCCAGAAAATAAAGAAACGTGGCGATAACAAACAGAGCGCTCATCTCCCCACTATTTCCTCTACAAGGCTCCTGGCGCCCTTGATGTCTCCCCGCTTGATCCGCTCAAGCATATCCGAACCTGCAAGCCGGTTAAAAATTTTCTCCCTCTGCTTTTTGTCCTCCACCGAATTGATCGTCCTGCTTCTGGCCTCTCCCATAATATTAAGGAAGACCGCCCATTCCTCGCCGAATTCGCTTTCCAGTTTTTTTCTGAGCATTTTCGCCACCGCCGGGCTTTTGCCCGAAGTGCTGACAGCGACAATCAGATCGCCCCGCCTTGTTACGGAAGGGACGATGAACGTGCATAGATCCGGTTCGTCCACGACGTTTACCAGAATAGACCTGGCTACGGCTTCATTGCAAACCGTCTGGTTGACCTGTTCATTATCGGTCGCGGCGATGGCCAGAAACGCGCCGTCCAGGCGCCGGGGGTTAAACTTCTCTTTGATCCACTCCACCTTCCCGGTTTTTACAAGCGTTTTTATATCTTCCGATATTTCCGGCGAGACGATCCGCACCGAGGCGCCAGCTTTAACAAGGGACGAGGCTTTTCTGCCCGCCACTTGCCCGCCCCCCACGACAAGGCAAAGACGATCATCGAGTTTCATCAATATCGGGTAGTAACTATCGCTCATTTATTACGGCTTTTCACAAGGTTGTTAAGCTCTTCGATGAAATGGGTAAGATCGCCGAATTCCCTGTATACCGAGGCGTACCGGACATAGGCGACATCATCGAGATCCTTCATGCCCCGGATAACCGCTTCGCCAACGACTGAGCTTGGCACTTCGTTTTCGCCGACCGCCATGGCCACGCGCACCGCCTCCTCGACAAGCTCGTCCCTGTCTTCAGCTGACACCGGCCTTTTATGGCAGGCCTTCTCGATGCCGGCCATGATCTTAGCGCGGCTGAACGCCTGCCTGCCCCCGTTTTTCTTTATTATTAGCGGAAGGCTCTCCTCTATCCTCTCGTAAGTTGTGACCCGGCGCTGACATTCGGCGCACTCGCGCCTTCTGCGGATTATGTCTCCTTCTTTGGTAAGGCGCGAGTCGATGACCCTGCTTTCCAGCGAGCCGCATGATGGGCATTTCATTTTGTTTTACTAAAGTTAGCTCATTGGCCGGTAAAGCGGAAACATCTCGCAAAGCTCGCGGACTTCAGATTTTATCCGGTCAAGGGTTTTATCGTCTTCAATATGGTCTAAAGCCTCGATTATCCAACCGCTGATTTTCTCCATCTGTTTTTCTGTCATTCCCCGCGTGGTGACGGCCGGAGAGCCGATACGTATCCCGGAGGCGACAAAAGGTTTTTCAGGATCGAAAGGGATGGCGTTTTTGTTTACCGTTATGCCAGCCTTATCCAGCCCTGTCTCCGCCGCTTTACCCGTAACTTTTTTGTTTCTAAGGTCGGCCAGCATAAGGTGCGTGTCACTGCCGCCGGTGACAAGCCGCAGGCCGCCTTCGACCAGGCTTGAAGCGAGCCTTTTGCAATTGGCCACAACCTGCCCCTGATAAGTTTTGAACTCGTCGCTCATGGCTTCTTTTAAGGCTACCGCTTTGGCGGCGATGGTGTGCATCATCGGCCCGCCCTGAAGGCCGGGGAACACAGAGCGGTTAAGATCGGCGGCGTATTTTTCCTTGCATAAGATAAGCCCTGACCTGGGGCCTCTTAAAGTCTTATGCGTGGTGGTGGTGACAAAATCGGCGAGCTCGACCGGGCTGGGGTGAAGCCCCACTGCGACCAGGCCCGCTATATGCGCCATGTCGACCATGAAAACCGCCCCGACCTCGTCGGCTATCTCCCTGAACGGCTCCCACGGTATGATGCGGGGGTAAGCCGACGCGCCGGCTATTATAAGCTTCGGTCTGTTTTTTCTCGCCAGCTCGTAAAGCTCATTGAAATCGATGGTCTCGGTTTGTTTATCTACGTTGTATGGAACGACGTTAAACCATTTGCCCGACATGTTCAGAGAATGGCCATGTGTCAGGTGCCCGCCATGTGCCAGGTTAAGCCCCATGATCGTATCGCCAGGGTTTAAGACAGTAAAAAATACCGCCTGGTTCGCCTGGGAGCCGGAGTGAGGCTGGACGTTGGCGTGTTCGGCGCCGAAAAGCTGTGTGGCCCGTTTTATGGCAAGGCGCTCTACGACATCGACATTGGCGCATCCGCCGTAATATCTTTTGCCCGGATATCCTTCGGCGTATTTGTTGGTCATAACAGACCCCTGGGCTTCAAGAACCGCCTCGCTGGTGAAGTTTTCCGATGCGATAAGCTCCAGTGTATTAAACTCACGGTCTTGCTCACCGTGGATCGCCTCGTACACTTCGGCGTCTTTAGCTTTGAGGACAGATTCGAAATAGCCAACGGTCATAATGCAATCGACTCCCAGCGAGAATTGTTATTTGTTATCGAGCTCCGAGATTTTCTTCAATCTTTTATCGTGACGGCCACCTTCGTATTTGGTGTTAAGCCATGTTTCCAGTATATCGTAAGCGGTCTCATCGCCGGTGGTTCGCCCGCCCATGACCAGAATATTCGAGTCGTTGTGGAGCCGGCTCATTTTGGCTGTGTAGTTGTCGTAAGCCAGAGTGGCCCGCACGCCGGAGAATTTATTGGCGGTCACCGACATGCCGATTCCGGTTCCGCAAAGAAGTATGCCGCGATTGAACTGGCCGCTCCCGACAGCCCTGGCCACCTTCGCCGCATAATCTGGATAGTCGACAGACTCCGGCTCATGCGCCCCCATATCCGTGGGGACATAATCAAGTTTTTTCAGTCTTTCGATTAATTTGCTTTTTAATTCAAACGCCCCATGATCGGAAGCTATAGCTATTCTTTTAATTTGAATCCTCCGTTTCCTCTAAAATCAAACCAGACTCGCGTATAAACTCTCCATTATATATAAAGCAGGACAAATGTGTCAAAGCGGGGCATTTGCCCGGTTTCATGGTTTAAATGTCGAAAGTGATTGTCATAATTGGGCTTTTGAGGTAGCTTAGCAAACTGAAGCGCGCTTTTTTAAAACTTTACTGATTTGAGGAGCTTAGATGTTTTTCGATTCTATCTGGGGCCTGTTTTCTTCTGATCTGGCCATAGACCTTGGCACGGCCAATACCCTGATTATCCAGAAAGGGAAGGGAATCGTGCTCCGGGAGCCGTCTGTGGTGGCCATTCATTCGGAAAGCAAACAGGTTTTGGCGGTAGGTATGGAGGCCAAGAAGATGCTTGGACGGACGCCGGGGCATATAATCGCGACCCGTCCGATGAAAGATGGTGTGATCGCCAACTTCGAAGTGTGCGAGGCGATGATCCGCTTTTTTATAAGAAAAGTGCACAACAGGCGTTCGATGGTTCGTCCCAGAGTCGTCATAGCCGTGCCATCAGGAATAACCCAGGTGGAGAAACGGGCCGTGCGCGACGCCGCCATAAACGCCGGTGTGCGGGAGGTTTTCCTTATCGAAGAGCCGATGGCGGCGGCCATAGGAGTGGGGCTTCCCATCTCCGAGGCTTCAGGAAACATGATACTCGATATCGGAGGCGGCACAACAGAAGTGGCCGTTATCTCGCTTTCCGGAATCGTATATTCGCGGTCGGTGCGCGTAGCCGGCGATGAGATGGATGACGCGATAGCAAATTACGTCAAGCGCAAATACAACCTGCTTATCGGAGAGCGAACCGCCGAGCAGATCAAGATGACCATAGGATCGGCTTTTCCGCTGGAGAACCAGCAGACAATGGAGATAAAAGGGCGCGACCTTATGACCGGAATACCCAAAACTCTGGTAATAAACGATCCGGAAATCAGGGATGCGTTATCGGAGCCGATATCCGCCGTAGTAGAGACAGTGAAAATAGCCCTTGAAAGAACTCCGCCGGAGCTTGCGGCGGATATAGTGGATAAAGGAATTATTCTCGCCGGAGGCGGATCGAAATTGCAGGGGCTCGACAGCCTTCTCAGGGAAGAGACTTCCCTGCCCATTATCCTGGCCGAGGATCCCCTTTCGGCGGTTGTCATGGGCACTGGCATTGCTTTGGAAAACATAAACCTGCTTAGGAGCGTTTCGATCTGAAAAGGATCGCCGGACGTGAAAACAGATTCTGGCGAGGCGCGGTTAATGCTTTAAAAGTTTTTTGCGATTCATAAAATGGGAGGTTTTTTCAGGAGATATCAAAACCTCCTCATTCTGGCCGCGCTTGTCGTTCTGACTCTCTCCATTCTGCTTTCCAACCTCAAAGAAAAAAGCTCCCTTAACGCCGTCGAGCGGGTGGCGATCGCTGTTTTATCCCCTTTTCAGGATATTGTGGGGTGGAGCGTCGGCAAAGCGTCTCTGGCCTGGGAAAATTACCTGCATCTTGTCGATGTAAAAAAAGAGAACAGAAAGCTTGGGCGCTCTTTGGACAGGCTGGTGTTTGAAAACGGGCTGTTAACAGAGCGCCTGAAGCATTTTGAGAGGCTCGAATCTCTTCTTTCTTTCCCGAAAGTCTCAATGACTCCCTTTGAAGCGGCCAGAATCATAGGCAGGGACACCCTGGGCCGCGTAAAGCTTCTGATAATAAACAAAGGCGCAGGCGATGGCTTGAAAGAGAACATGTCTGTAATTACTCACAGGGGGCTGGTGGGCAGGGTTGTTCGCGTTTCAGGCTCCGCCTCGAAAGTGCTGATGATCACCGACGTTCGCTCCGCCGTGGACGCCGTTGTCCAGGAGACAAGGAACCAGCTCGTCGCAAGCGGCTCGAACTTGCAAACACTGGAAGTTCGTTATCTTTCCGTTGGGTCGGATGTCACCGAGGGGGAGCGGGTGATTTCATCCGGTCTGGGTGGTGT
>DRJW01000042.1 GCA_011052055.1 Nitrospirota bacterium | reverse complement strand
TAATCGGCGTGACCGGGGCAGTCTACATGCGCGTAGTGACGGTTCTCGGTCTCATACTCTACATGGGCGGTCGCTATCGTTATTCCGCGCTCGCGCTCCTCTGGAGCTTTGTCTATCTCGTCAAACGGCACGTAATCAGCCAATCCCTTCTTGCTTAACACCTCCGTTATCGCCGCAGTCAGCGTCGTCTTGCCATGATCTACATGACCTATCGTGCCTACGTTAACGTGAGGCTTGCTCCTGTCGAATTTCTCTTTAGCCATGATCTTTCTCCATGATCAGTTTTCAAACCTCCTCGAAATAATGAGAATCGTATTATATAACACGCCTATGACGCCACTTTTTCCGTCAATTTTCCTGTAAATTTTGAAACAATCTCTTCAGTGATCGATTTAGGCGTCTCTTCGTAATGATGAAACTGCATAGTATAGTTGGCCCGGCCCTGCGACATCGACCTCAGGTCAGTTGAGTATCCGAACATCTCCGACAAAGGCGCCATAGCTTTAATCACCTTGGCGTTCGCCCTGTCTTCCATCTCCAGGACTTTACCCCGTCTTGAGTTCAGGTTGCCCACGACATCTCCCATATAATTGTCAGGCGTCACCACCTCTACTTCCATGATCGGCTCCAGGATAACGGGCGAAGCCTTCGACATCGCCGCTTTAAAAGCCATCGAGCCTGCCACCTGGAAAGCCATTTCCGAAGAGTCTACTTCATGATAAGAGCCATCAAAAAGGGTCACTTTCACATCCACAACCTGGTATCCGGCCATGATACCCGAAGACATGGCGCCCTCTATTCCTTTTCTCACAGAATTAATATATTCCTTCGGAATGGCGCCGCCGACTATTTTATTTATAAACTCGAAACCCGACCCCGGTTTACCCGGCTCAAGCTCTATCCAGGCGTCACCAAACTGGCCGCGCCCTCCCGTTTGTCTTACAAAACGGCCTTGCGCCTTGGTCGGTTTGCGGGCTGTCTCCCGGTAAGAGACCATTGGCTTTGATACATGAGCGTCTACAGCAAACTCCCTTTTGAGCCTGTCTACGATTATCTCAAGGTGAAGCTCACCCATTCCCGATATAAGGGTCTGCCCGGTCTCCTTGTCGGTTTTTACTTTAAATGTGGGATCCTCGCGCGAAAGCTTCACCAGACCTTCGGAAAGCTTGTCACGCTCCGCTTTTGTTTTGGGCTCAATGGCCACCTGGATGACCGGCTCTGGAAACTCCATCGACTCAAGGAGTATCTGCTCTGTTTCAAGGGTCAGCGTATCGCCTGTGACTGTATTTTTAAGACCTACCGCCGCCGCTATATCTCCAGTGCGGACTTCTTTTATATCCTCTCGCTTGTTCGCGTGCATTTTCAGGATTCTGCCGATGCGCTCTTTTCGCCCTATGGCCGCGTTAAACACACTGTCGCCACTGTTTAAAACTCCTGAATAGACCCGGAAAAACGCAAGCTGACCGACATAAGGGTCAACCACAATTTTAAAAGCAAGCGCCGAAAAAGGCTCGTCATCCGACGCCTTTCGCTCGATAACCTCTTCGCTACCCGGTTTTACTCCCTGTACAGGAAGGACATCGACAGGTGACGGGAGGAAATTTACGACCGCGTCCAGGAGGGACTGCACTCCTTTATTCTTGAAAGCGGAGCCGCACATGATAGGTATAATATCTATAGAGCAACAGCCTTTTCTAAGCGCCGCGATAATCTTGTCGCTGGAAATTTCTTTTCCTTCAAGGTAGGCTCCCATTATCTCATCGTCGATATCAGAGACCGCCTCTATCAGTTTCTCCCGGTATTCATCCGCCTGGTCTTTGAGGTCGGCGGGGATTTCCTCCGTTTTGTATACCGAGCCAAGCTCGTCATCGGGCGAGTATATAAGCGCTTTCATGGAAATGAGGTCAACAACGCCTGCGAATTTATCCTCCGCCCCTATGGGAATCTGAATAGCGACGGCGTTGTGGCCCAGCCTCTCGCGAACCTGTTTTGCGACTTCCAAAAAGTCGGCCCCTACCCGATCCATCTTGTTTACAAATGCGATTCGGGGAACTTTGTATTTGTCCGCCTGCCTCCATACCGTCTCCGATTGCGGCTGAACGCCCGCCACGGCGCAGAAGACCCCCACGGCTCCATCCAGAACCCGGAGGGAACGCTCCACTTCAACGGTAAAATCGACATGCCCCGGCGTATCTATTATGTTTATGACGTTATCGCCCCATTTGCATGTGGTGGCGGCCGAAGTGATGGTTATGCCCCTCTCCTGCTCTTGCACCATATAATCCATGACGGCTGTTCCTTCATGAACCTCGCCTATTTTATGTGTGATACCGGCATAGAAAAGCACTCGTTCGGTAGTCGTGGTTTTCCCGGCGTCGATGTGGGCCATGATGCCGATATTACGAATTTTATCCAGAGCTGTTTTGCGGGGCATTTTTCAGATTCTCCGAGGGACCTTTACCACCTGTAATGGGCGAAGGCTTTATTGGCTTCGGCCATTTTGTGGGTATCTTCTTTTTTCTTCCACGCGGCTCCGCTACCGGAGGAGGCGTCCATGATCTCTCCGGCGAGCCGGTTGACAAAACCTCTTTCGGACCGTTTGCGGGCGCTGTCGATTATCCACCTTATCGACAAAGCCATTCGCCGGTCGTAGTTGACCTCAACCGGAATCTGATAGGTAGAGCCGCCAACCCTGCGTGACTTGACTTCAAGCGAAGGCTTTATGTTGTCGAGCGCGCGTTTGAAAATCTCCAAAGAGTCTTCGCCGCTTTTCTTGCTCACTTTCTCCATGGCGCCGAAAAATATTTTTTCAGCGAGGCTTTTTTTACCGTCTTTCATAACGATGTTTATAAAGCGGGAGATCACAGGATCGCCGTATTCGGCGCCCTTCCTCGAAACTTTCTTGATTACTACGTGTCGTCTTGGCATTGGATTACTACTTTTTTGGTTTCTTGGCGCCGTACTTGGACCGGCTCTGCTTACGGCCTTCAACCCCCAGCGTATCGAGCGTACCCCGCACTACATGTAACGCACACCGGGCAGATCCTTAACACGGCCTCCGCGTATGAGAATAATAGCGTGCTCCTGGAGATTATGGCCGACGCCTGGGATATATGTTGTAACTTCATAACCGTTGGTCAGCCTTACGCGAGCGACTTTCCTCAACGCTGAATTAGGTTTTTTAGGTGTAGAGGTGTAAACGCGCACACAAACTCCGCGCCTTTGCGGACATTTGGTAAGGGCCGGGCTTTTCGTTTTTCTCCCGACCTTTTTTCGTCCTTTACGCACTAACTGGTTGATCGTAGGCAAAATCTAAATCTCCGTAAAACGCCAATAGCAATTTCTACTGCAAGCAACGCCGCGTAACAGCCACGCTCTAGCTTGGAAACACAACAGTTTAGATGAAGAGATATACCAAGTCAAATGTTTTTCTGGTTTTATCGGCGATCTTGTTAAAAGCCGGAAAAACAATTGTTTTTGGTCACATCACATCCGCCGGGTCTACATCCACAACGACTTTCACCCTGTTTTTCACCGGGCCGGGTAACATGTCTACTTTATCGATAAAGCTTCTCACTCCTTTAAAGAGCGCTTTAACTCCCACAGCTTTAAAAAGCATCCTCCATCTATAACGGTTTCTCACCTTGAACACAACCGCTTCAACCGGCCCCAGAATAGTAATGCCGGGGGCGCTCTGCGCGGTTATTTTTATGGCAGGCTCTATTTTTTCTAAAAACAGCTCTCCTCTTTCCACTGTAGAAGCTTCTATTCCTATCCTGGCCAGCCTTGAAAAGGGAGGATAACCGGCGGCGCGGCGTAAATCAATTTCATTTTCATAAAAACGCCGGTAGTCATGATTTTTAGCCGAGGTTACGCTGTGATGATCGCCGCTCAATGTCTGGACTATCACGATCCCTTCGCGCTCTCCCCTCCCGGCGCGCCCGGCCGCCTGGGTAATCTGCTGGAACGTTCTTTCCGCGCTTCTAAAATCGGGCAGGTACAATAATTCGTCCGCCGATACGACGCCGACCACGTTTATGCCTGGAAAGTCATGGCCCTTGGTTATCATCTGGGTGCCGATCAGGATATCGATCGAACGGCTCTCTACGGCTGACAGTATCGTTGCGGAGGAGCCGCGTTTTGTGGTGGTGTCGCGGTCCATGCGGGCGACACGCGCTTTTGGAAACAGCTCTGTAATCTCCTGTTCTATTTTCTGTGTGCCGCTTCCTCCCTTAAACAACGACTCCGAGCCGCACTCGCAACACACGTCGGGCGCGCGTTCATGATATCCGCATGTGTGGCATTTTAGCGATCTCGAATAGGCGTGGAGGATAAGGCTTAACGAGCAGTTCCGGCATATGAAAACATGGCCGCATCTCGAACATTGTACAAACCGGGCGGCGCCGCGTCTGTTAAGAAACAAAAGGGCCTGCTCTTTCGATTTCAGGCATGCCTGTATCGCGTCGCGGAGCTTCGGCCCGATGTCTCCTCCGCCATCCGGCTCTACTATCCCCACTTGCGGCATCGGCCTGTCGTCTATCCTGCTTGTTAATTCTATGAGCCGGTATTTTCCCTCTTTGGCGTTTGAATAACTTTCAAGAGACGGAGTGGCCGAACCGAGCGCCACCGGGACTTTCTCCAGCGAACCGCGCTTTACGGCCGCGTCCCGGCCATGATATCGGGGTGACTCTTCCTGCTTATAAGTCGGGTCGTGCTCCTCATCGACAATGATAAGCCCCAGATTCTTCATCGGGGCGAACAGAGCGCTCCTTGCGCCCACTACGACTTTCGCTTCTCCTTCCATGATTTGCGTCCATCGCCTGTAGCGCTCGGCAGGTTTCAGGCCGGAGTGGAAAACAGTTACCGGAACGTTTTCCAGACTCTCCTCGAATTTCCTGGCGATCATCTCGCCAAGGGCTATTTCAGGGGCCAGGATAAGCGCAGACTTGCCGATCGCGACAGTTCTCGCGGCGAGCCTTGCGTATATTTCTGTTTTGCCAGAGCCTGTCACTCCATGTATGAGATGAACTCGAAAGCGTCCCTTCTCTATATCGGGTGTTATAGCTGTGACCGCCTTTTTTTGCTGTGAGGTAAGTTTTATTCGAAGACGAACCGGCTTTTTCCCGTTTATATTTTCAGGTTTATCTGTGGCGCGTTTTTTTTTGAGCCTCACCGACTCGCCCTGGCGGGTGAATCCCCGTATGAGGTCTCCGGCCAGGATTTTTTTCATCTTGACAGGAGTAAAACCCAGATCGGCTGAAAGCAGGCTCAGCTTACGGGATCCTCCTTTCGCTGTGAGAGCGTCGAACACAAGCCTTGCGGTTTTCGATCTTGTGTTCACGGGAATTTCGCCTGTAAGCTGAACCAGATTTTCTATAACAGCGTCGTCCCTGGGCAAAATCAACGGCGCCACATCGCCGGGTGGCGCGAAATAGTATTGCGCGGTCCACAAAGCCAGCTCAAGAAGATGGAGACCGACGACCGGCGCAGGATCGATAACCTGCAGGATCGGTTTTGTTTTAACATCGGAGTTTTTTATTCTTGATACCACAAGACCGATAAGCTTTCTTGAACCGAACGGTATCAAAACCCGCTTTCCCGGCGATACCTCGGCGTCGAGGGATGGAGGCACACTATATGTGAAAAACGACCGGACGGGGCGCGGCGCTATGACTTGCGCGAATGGCAGTTTATTTGACATCGGTTTTTAGAACTTTATCAGCAATTAACAATAAATCGTCAGAAAAGGATATGAGCGCCATAAATTCAGGAAATGAATAGTAGCCAGTGGTAATGTACTCTAGATTTTTATCTTTATAAATATGATTAACCATGCCTATTAATTTATGGGAACCTCTAAATAATATGCAGGGGTTGAAATGACCGCCTTTCCTTTAAAATTGTCTACGACCTTTGCCGCTTCATGAAATTCTTTGGCGTAACGCCAAAGACCACGAGAAGTTGTCCTGTCATCATTATTTTGAGCCATAAAACCGCCTCCAATGTCATGTAAGCGAAAAATCATGAACATACGCAGGTTTAAGATGATAAAGAGGCATTATATCTTTTTGGTTGAAATAAAAGGTGTCATTGCAAAAAGTCCATTCGCTTGGCTCAGGACAGGCTCCAGCGACGTGGCAATCTTGACAAGTGTCATGCCGGACTCGATCCGGCATCTCTGAGATTCATGCTCAAGGCTGGAATGTCATGATGATGAGATTGCTTCACTTCGTTCGCAATGACAAGGGCGGATATGTTGCCTATTCACCACAATATTGATAGAGCAATCCTGCTTACCGCCATAAATTGACATTGATTCAATTTTGGGAACCTCTAATAATCCATTTCTGCTACAATCGGCTGTAAAAGGCGCCATGCTTCGTTGCCGAGTCAAATTCGTTGCCGAGTCAAATTCGTTGCCGAGTCAAAATCGTCCTCAGAGTAGTTACTACTACGCTTGCGGCTATTTTGTCTCGCAGTCTCGCCTGACGACTTTTCGCTCGATT
>DRJW01000041.1 GCA_011052055.1 Nitrospirota bacterium | reverse complement strand
AATAACTACTCTGAGGACGATTTTGACTCGTCAACGAAGCATGGCGCCTTTTACAGCCGATTGTAGCAGAAATGGATTTTTAGAGGTTCCCTATAGTGAAAACCCAGGCAGACCCGCCGAGCCTGAATATTCGATCCACATCCATTATTCGTTAAAATATTGTGTAAATGCCCTTATGATATTCCAGCTTTCGCGATAGAATGAGCCGCTTTAGGATATGTTATCGCAACAAAGTTTTAAAGCCGATATTTTCAGGGATCAAGATGTCAAACATTTACGATTATAAGGCCATTGAGGCCAAATGGCAGGGACGCTGGGACAAGTCTGGCGTGTTCAGGGTGGAGCGGGACAGACAAAAGAAAAAGTTCTACCTCCTTGAGATGTTCCCTTATCCTTCCGGTAAACTGCACGTTGGGCATCTTCGAAATTACGCGATAGGCGACGCCATCGCGCGGCGGAAACGGATGCAGGGATTCAATGTCCTCCACCCCATAGGCTGGGACTCTTTCGGCATGCCTGCTGAAAACGCGGCCATCGCGAACAAAAGCCATCCTTACAAATGGACTTCAAACAATATCGACGAGATGCGAAGCCAGTTCAAAATGATCGGCATTTCCTACGACTGGGAAAGGGAGGTGGCGACGAGCCATCCCGGCTATTACAAATGGACACAGTGGATTTTCGCCAGAATGTTCGATGAGGGGATCGCCTATCGCAAAAAATCTTTCGTAAACTGGTGCGCTACCTGCGTCACGGTTCTGGCCAATGAGCAGGTTATAGACGGGCTCTGCTGGCGGTGTGACAACAAGGTCGAGCAACAAGAAAGAGACGGGTGGTTTCTGAAAATCACCGATTACGCCGAGGATCTTCTCAAAGGTTTAAAACAGCTTGAAGGAGACTGGCCTTTGCGTGTGCTTACCATGCAGAAAAACTGGATAGGCAAATCGTTCGGCGCGCAGGTCGATTTCAAAATCGAAGGAGGAGGCGATATTACGGTTTTTACAACAAGACCGGACACGCTCTACGGGGCCACTTTCATGGCTTTGGCGCCGGAGCATCCTTTATCCCGGAAGCTAGCCTGCGGAACGGAGCTTGCGGAGGGTGTGGAAAACTTTATCAGAAAAACCGTTTCCCAAAACACAATAGAAAGATCAGCCGAAGGGGTCGAAAAAGAGGGTGTGTTCACCGGGCGCTACGCCGTAAATCCGTTAAACAACGAATTGATTCCGATATGGATCGCAAACTTCGTTCTTATTGAATATGGCTCCGGCGCGATAATGAGCGTTCCCGCCCACGATCAGCGCGATTTCGAGTTCGCTCGCAAATACGATCTTCAGATAAGAGTCGTGATCGCCGAAGATAAAAAATCTGTTGAGGAAAGTCCGGAAGAGTTGGCGCTGGATGGAGACGCGCTCGTGGAGGCGTATACCGGCGACGGCCTGATGGTAAACTCCGGCCCCTTTAACGGTCTTGATAACAGGAAAGAGGGGATGGCCAAAGTAGCCGAATATTTAAAGGAGAAGGGGATAGGAGAGCGGACTATCAATTATCGCCTGCGCGACTGGGGCGTCTCCCGCCAGAGATATTGGGGCGCTCCCATTCCGATTATATATTGCGACAAATGCGGGCCGGTGCGCGCGCCCGACGATCAACTGCCGGTGATCTTGCCGACGAATGTTGAATTTCCCGAAAGCGGGCTGTCTCCCATCGCCGGGCTCGATTCGTTCATAGACACCATATGCCCGAAGTGCGGCGGCCCCGGCAGGCGTGAAACCGACACGATGGATACGTTCATCTGCTCGTCGTGGTATTTCAACCGTTACACTTCGGCCAGGCTCAAAACTGCGCTGGCGGACAGGGAGGATGTCGATTACTGGATGCCGGTGGATCAATATGTGGGCGGAATCGAGCACGCCATACTCCATCTTCTCTACGCCCGGTTTTTCACAAAATTCCTTAATAATATCGGCGCTGTCAGCGTGAACGAGCCTTTCAGGCGATTGTTGACACAGGGGATGGTGATTAAAGACGGCGCGAAGATGAGTAAATCGAAAGGCAACGTCGTGCCTCTCGACGGTATTGTCCGCAAATTTGGCGCGGACGCGACAAGGCTGTTCATACTCTTCGCCGCGCCGCCGGAGCGTGATCTGGAATGGAGCGACGCGGGCATCGAAGGCTCGTTCCGTTTCTTAAACCGCGTCTACAGACTGGTGGAGGGAAATATCGAATCGATAAAAAAAGGGGCCGAGGTTACCGAAGGAGCGCCTGGAAAAATTGGCGAAATGCCCAAAGACCTTGCAATTATCGTCAGGGCCACCCATAAAACCATAGCCAAAGTAACCTCCGATTTCGACAGGTTCCAGTTCAACACAGCCATTGCCTCTGTTATGGAATTTCTAAACACGTTAACGGCTTACAAATTTAAAGACGATCCGCTCTCATGCGCCGTTCTTCGTGAAGCCGTTGAGTATATCGCGCTTTTATTGCAACCGTTCACCCCGCATTTTTCCAGCGAAATTTGGGAGATGATCGGCCATACGGAGCCTGTCACAGACGAGTTGTGGCCAGTCGCCAACGACGCATGCCTTAAAGACGAGGAAGTTTTGATAGTTGTACAGGTAAACGGAAAACTGCGCGGCAAATTCAGCGCTTCGCCGGATGTGTCAAAAGAGGAGATGGAAAAACTGGCGTTCGCCGATGAAAAAGTGAAAGGCTTTATCGGAGATAAACCGGTGCGTAAAGTGATCGTCGTCCCCGGCAAACTTGTGAACGTGGTTATATAACAAATTCTTTTAACGCAGAGCGCCAGTGACGAGGCGGCGCGCCGGTTATCCTCTCGTACAGCGAAGTGTCGAGCTGTGAGTTTTTGGGACGGGCCGCAAGCGTCTTGTATTCTTCCGAGCTTACGGGCGAAATTTTTACATTATCGAGCCGGGCGAGATTTAGCGCTTCCACCGCCAGGTCGTACCATGAGCAGTAGCCGGAGTTTACGGCGTTCACAATTCCTGTAGCTTTTTTTTCTATCAGCCGTCCGATGGCAAGGGCGAGGTCGTCTGTGTATGTGGGCGAGCCGATCTGGTCGTTTACCACGTTAAGTTTTCCCGCGCTTTTTCCTTTTTCTAAAATTGTGGCGACGAAGTTAGGGCCGTCGTGACCGTACAGCCACGCCGAGCGTATAATTAGCGCGCCGGGACATTTCGACAACACCTCTTTCTCACCATCCGCTTTCGATCTTGCGTAGGCGCCGATGGGGCAGGGCGGGTCATCTTCTGTATAAGGCTCTTTTTTCGCGCCGTCAAAAACATAATCGGACGAGATGTGAACAAGTTTTACGCCGGTTGACGCACAGGCTCCGGCGATATGTCCGGTAGCGGTCGCGTTAACGGCGTATGCCAAATCCGCCTCCCGCTCCGCTTTATCAACTGCGGAATAAGCGGCGCAGTTTATGAGAACGTCCAGATCGGCGCCGGACACAGCCTTATACACAGCGTCTTTGTCTGTAATGTCGAAATCGCTTTTTATAAAAGGGACTACGGTCGCTCCGGGCAGTACATTGTTAATACAGCGGACAATGGCGCTTCCCAGCAATCCCTTCGCGCCTGTGACTCCGAGTCTCATTTGCTACCGGTTCTTGTACATCTTGTCGTAATAGCCGCGATACGCTCCGCTTGTGACTTTTTCGAGCCATGCGCGATTGTTTTTATACCAGTCCACCGTTTCTTTAAGACCGTCCTCAAACTTTACAGCGGGGCGCCATCCAAGCTCGCTCTCCATCTTTGAGATATCCATCGAATAGCGGAAGTCGTGGCCGGGCCGGTCGGTCACGAATTTTTTCATCGATTTGTCTTTGCCCATCATTTCTATAAGGTGATCGGCGATTTCAATATTCTTTTTCTCGCACTGACCGCCAATGTTGTAGACATCGCCGCTTTTTCCTTTTTCCAGAATCAAGTTTATGGCGCCGCAATGATCCCGGACATGTATCCAGTCGCGCGTGTTTTCTCCAGAGCCGTATATAGGGACTTGTTTGTCGTTTAGAAGGTTGTTGATAAAAAGCGGGATCAGTTTTTCCGGGAACTGGTAGGATCCGTAGTTGTTGGAGCACCTGGTGACAATTACAGGGATCTGGTATGTGCGGTAATAAGACAGCGCCATAAAATCAGCCGAGGCTTTCGACGCCGAGTATGGGCTGGAAGGATCAATCGTGGTAGTCTCCGTGAATGAAGGATCGTCGAGCCCAAGAGAGCCGTAGACTTCATCGGTGGAAACCTGAATGAACATTCCGGCCCCATGCCGCCGGACTGCTTCTAATAGTGTGAAAGCCCCGAAAGTGTTCGTCTTTAAAAAGATGTCCGGATTATCGATCGATCTGTCGACATGGGATTCGGCGGCGAAATTTATTACAGCGTCAAACCGCTTATCCTGAGCGTCGAAAAGCTCCTCGACCAGATTGGAGTCCGCGATATCTCCTTTTACAAATTGATGCCTCGGATCATCCATGACGGAGGCCAGATTTTCAAGATTACCTGCGTATGTCAGTTTGTCGAGACTTACGATGGTATCGCCGGGATAATTTTCAAGACGGAAAAGGACATAGTTACCGCCGATAAAGCCGGCGGCCCCGGTGACTAGAATTCTCAATTTCTAGCCGTCCTTCCTGCTCCAGTCGTAGTCGATGTTGTTATCGTGAGGATCGACCCTGTGCTCATCCGGATTTTCATGATTATAAGGTTCGGTGACAACGTTCAATACCATGGCCTCGGTCGCTGAAATGCATTTAAAACCGTGAATCACCCGTTTGGGAATTTTTACGACCATCTGGTTGTCTTCACCGATGAAAAATTCATTAAGTTTCCCGTGGGTAGGAGAGTCCTCGCGTCCGTCATAAAGAACCACTTTCATCATTCCCCGGAGCACGGTGAAATGATCGTCCTGAAAGTTATGGAAATGCCAGGCTTTGACTACTCCTGGATACGCGGTAGTAATATACACTTGGCCGAATTTACCGAATATTTCATCATCGTGGCGGAGAATCTCCATCAATTTTCCCCGTTCATCGGGAATTACTTTCAGTTTTTTTACCGCCACTCCCTCTATAAAAGGCACGTTATCCCCATCAATTCAGGTTAGTCTTTTAACAGCTGGGTGTAGATAAGGGTTCCGACGATGCCAAAAAAGGCGATACCGGCCATGATAAAAGGACCTATGCTTGAAATTATGTCGTTTTTAAGAATGACAAACGTGACGAAAAGGTATCCGACGGCGGGAATAATGATCAGAGCGTTCTGGCCGATGGCCGTTGTTTTAGGATGCATCATCATAGCGATAATTAACACCAGCGGAGCCAGAACGTAAGGATTCATCAGGACAACTAACCAATCGGCGTTGTTTACCCATTCGAAAAGCATATCGAAGTCGTAATTGTCGATAAAATACTTAAAATTTTCTTTCAGCACAGGATCAATCACCTAAAAGGTT
>DRJW01000040.1 GCA_011052055.1 Nitrospirota bacterium | reverse complement strand
TCTACAACGGGTTCTGGTTCGCGCCGGAGCGCGAGGCTTTGCAGACGCTAATGGACGATATCCAGAAACCGGTCACAGGAACCGCGAGGCTCTCGCTTTATAAAGGTAACGTGACCGTGCTGGGCCGCAAATCCCCGAAATCACTTTTCGACTCCAGATTCGCCACCTTCGAAGCGGACGACGTGTACAATCAAGCCGACGCGGAGGGATTTATAAAGCTGAACGCCCTGCGGCTGAAGATAGGGGCGATGCTAAAAAAGGGGAGGCGTAATTAAATATGCTGTTCCTTGAATTCGAATTTTGCTCAGCAAAAAAGGCAGGGCAGGGTTTTGACTTGTACAAGTGTATGTACTATATATAATATACGTACTATTAACAGAAGTATTAATGAGGTGATAAAAATGGACTCTTATTCAGTTTCAGATGTAAGAAGCCGATTGTCCAAATTTCTTGAAATGGCTTTGAGCTCGCCAGTTAAAATCACGCGAAAAGGATATGAACGCAGTGTGATAATGCTTTCTGAAGAAGAGTATGAGCGGCTTGAGGCTTTAGATGACGCCTACTGGTCGAAAGTGGCTAAGCAAGGAAGGAAGTCTGACTCGTTAGGGGTGGCGAAAACCAGAAAATACATTCAGAAAAAACTGAACGAATTTGAAAATGCTTAAGTTTAAAAATGCTTAAGGTTGATTTTAAGGATAAAACAACCTGCAAATTTCTGGATAAACTCCCGGCGAAGCAATTCAAGCAAATTATAGCGAAAGTGTTCGCTCTTTTACGTGACCCATTCCCAAACGATTCCAGTCAGTTGAAAGGTGATGACGCTTACCGGGCGGACATCGGGGAATACAGGATTATTTATATAATTGAAAAAGATACCTTGATCGTCCTTGCTATCGGCAAACGCAATGACGAGGATGTCTATAAACGATATAGTAGAAAAAAGTAAAGAGCAGAACTGTAGCGTTGGTAGATCATAAAAGCCATGTCGTAAATATATGGCCAAGTTAAAGGTGAAAATTAAGTATGGTGTTCATGGAATTTTAAATAATCGACAAAGCTTGAGAAAGCCATACGGAAGAATTTAAAAAGGGCTGGGATATGGCATTTAATCACGTTCAAAAAGATGACGCGCTTGAGTTTATTCAGCGATGCGTAAAAGAGCGTAAGGTATTCTGGACGTATCACGTAAATATGCGTATAAAAGAACGGTCTATTCCACGCCAGATGATAATGGACTCTGCGGCTGATCTTGAGATTATTGAGCAGTACCCTGAAGACAAATATTTTCCAAGTTTCCTCGTGTGTTCTCGTTATATGGGCACAGTTTTTCATGCGTTGTTCGCCGTGGATATGGATAATGATAATGTGCGCATTGTAACCGCGTATTACCCAGACTTAAAAATTTGGAATGACGATTTAAAGACAAGGAGGAAATCATGAAATGCCATTTATGCGGAGGCGGGCTTAAGGCTATTGTTACTGATATGCCTTTCAAACTGAGCAGAAAAACCATCGTGATTTTAAAAGAACTGCCCGTGTCGCAATGCGAAGGTTGCGGCGAGTTTCTGATTGAAGATTCTGTTATGGAACGGGCGGAATCGATCTTTGAAAAAGTGGACGAAGCGACGGAGATCAAGATTGTCCAATACGCCGCATAGTGGTCAATTCGGCAATTCCGGGGCTCTCGTTTTATAGGGGTAATATATGAGTTCAGGAGATATGTATGAGCGAGATTAGAGATAC
>DRJW01000039.1 GCA_011052055.1 Nitrospirota bacterium | reverse complement strand
CTTTCTTTTTTCTACGATCTGGCTCCCATGCATTACTCTCACTCCACAGACAGTTTTACGGTGGACATCGGGCGCGGCATTTTAGGCCTGGGCATAAAAGCGGACGCGGATATAAAAAACCCGAAAAACGATGAGGTCATATTAAAGGCGGGGCGTAAGCTCACCAAAAAAAGCCTGAAGCAGTTAGAAGCCGCCGAAGTGAAGACAATGAGGCTTACGGAAGAGGAAATCCTGGACCAGTTTTGCGCGGTGGACATTGTCGACGAGGGTACCGGCGAGGTTCTTATCGAGGCCAACACCCAGATAACCGCAGAAACCGTAAACCTGATAAAAGGGCGCAAAATAGACAGTTTTCCGATTCTTGTTATTTCGGAGCAGTTTAAAGACACTGCGTTTCGCGACACGCTTGCCGTAGATAAGGTAGAGAGTCAGGAAGAGGCTCTAAAAGAGATATACAAGCGGATGCGTCCAGGAGACCCTCCCACAATGGAAACAGCGAAAGCGTTGTTTGAAAACCTCTTTTTCAATCCGAAGCGTTACGACCTTTCAGAAGTGGGCAGGCTTAAACTTAACAGCAGACTGGGCCTCGATTTCCCCCTGAGCCAGAGGCTCATTACTAAAGACGATGTTATCAACACTGTCCTTGCCCTGTTCAAGCTCAGAAAAGGCGAGGGACAGACAGACGATATCGATCATCTTGGCAACAGGAGGGTTCGCGCTGTCGGTGAGTCGGTGGAAAACCAGTTTAGGGTCGGTCTTGTCCGGATGGAAAAAGCCATCATGGACCGGCTTAACATGTCCGATTTAAGCGCCTGTATGCCCCATGACCTGATAAGCGCCAAACCGGTGACGGCCGCGATCAAGGAATTTTTCGGATCGAGCCAGCTTTCACAGTTCATGGATCAGACGAACCCGCTTTCGTCAATCACCCATAAACGCCGTTTGTCGGCGCTGGGGCCCGGCGGGCTCACAAGAGAGCGGGCCGGTTTCGAGGTGCGGGACGTGCACCCCAGTCATTACGGTAGAATTTGTCCCATTGAAACGCCTGAAGGCCCCAACATAGGGCTTATAGCGTCTCTATCGACCTATGCGCAGGTGAATGATTTCGGTTTTATTGAAACCCCCTACCGCAAAGTCTCCAACGGGATCGCGTCTGGCGAAGTGGAGTATCTATCGGCTATAGACGAGGACAAATACACTATTGCGCAGGCGAACGCCATACTTGACTCTGAGGGAAGGTTTGTTAAAGACCTGATCCAGGCGCGGCAGGGAGGGGACTATACGATGGCCTCGCCCGATCAGATCGAATATATGGACGTATCGCCCAAGCAGTTGGTTTCTGTGGCGGCCTCTCTGATTCCTTTTCTGGAAAACGACGACGCTAACCGGGCGCTGATGGGCTCGAATATGCAAAGACAGGCTGTGCCTTTACTGCACACAGAAGCTCCACTTGTGGGAACGGGGATGGAGGCCATAGCCGCCCGCGACTCCGGGGCGGTAGTCACTCTGCGCAACTCCGGCGAAGTTATAAGCGTCGACGCAAGCCGCATAGTGGTGCGAACCGACGCGAAAAGCAGAGACCAGTCCCAGGTCGATATATACAACCTCACGAAGTATGACAGGTCGAATCAGAACACCTGCGTAAACCAGGTTCCTATAGTCTCGCTTGGGCAGAAAGTGGAGGAGGGCGTGGTTATCGCCGATGGTCAATCTACAGATCGCGGTGAGCTTTCTCTGGGACGTAATGTCCTTGTGGCCTTTATGCCCTGGAACGGTTTTAATTTCGAGGACGCCATCATCGTATCCGAGAGGCTGGTCAAAAGAGACGTATACACATCTATTCATATTGAAAAGCTCGAAGTGGAGTCGCGGGACACCCGCCAGGGTAAAGAGGAAATTACCAGGGATATACCTAACGTATCAGAAGAGGCTTTAAAAAATCTCGATGAATCCGGAATCATCCGCATCGGAGCCAAAGTTAAAGCAGGTGACATTCTTGTCGGCAAAGTGACTCCGAAAGGAGAAACCCTTCTTTCACCTGAAGAGAAACTTTTAAAGGCAATTTTCGGCGAAAAGGCCGGAGACGTGCGCGACACCTCACTGACTGTTCCTCCCGGCAACGAAGGCACCGTTATAAACGTTAAAGTTTTTTCCCGCCGAGGCTCTGAAAAAGACGCTCGGACACTGGCCATTGAAAAAGAGGAGGAGTTAAAGTTTGAAAAGGATATGGAGGATGAGATAGCCATTGTCCTTAAAGAGCGCGGCGAGAAACTGCGCTCACTTCTTACAGGCCACACGGCGTCCGCCGATCTTGATCGGGGAGCGGAAGTTGTTATTGCGGCAAAAACATCCCTTACCGCAGAGCTTCTCGAAGGTTTTGAAAGCAAAGAGCTTGTCAACATAGAGGTCGAAGATAACGATGTTGTGGATAAAGTTTCCCAGGTAGTCAAATATAGCAAAGATCTTATCGCCTCTCTCAGGGCCAGACACGACGACCGGGTAGCGAAATTCGCCAGGGGTGATGAGCTGGCGCCTGGAGTCATCAAGATGGTGAAAGTTTATGTGGCCATCAAAAGAAAGCTTCAGGTGGGAGACAAGATGGCCGGTCGTCACGGAAATAAAGGCGTGGTTTCGGTGATAGTGCCGGAGGAGGACATGCCGTTTATGGAAGACGGGACGCCTATCGAGATAATCTTAAACCCCCTGGGTGTGCCGTCGAGAATGAACGTCGGCCAGATCATGGAGACGAACCTGGGCATGGCCGCCAAGAAACTGGGGGAGCATATGATGACGCCGGTGTTTGACGGCGCCGTAGAGAAAGATATAACCGAGCTTTTAAAGAAAGCTGATTTTCCAATAAACGGGAAGCTGGGCCTTTATGACGGGATGAGCGGCGAGAAGTTCGAGCAGAAAATCCTGGTTGGATATATCTACATGATGAAGCTTCACCACCTGGTAGACGACAAAATACACGCGCGCTCTACCGGGCCATACTCCCTTGTGACTCAGCAACCTTTGGGCGGCAAAGCGCAATTCGGGGGCCAACGGCTGGGTGAGATGGAGGTGTGGGCGCTGGAGGCTTATGGCGCCGCTTATACGCTTCAAGAGATGCTCACTGTAAAGTCGGACGATGTGGAGGGGCGAAAGCGAATGTACGAGTCGATAGTAAAAGGCGATCTGTCGTTGCATCCCGGTCTTCCAGAGTCTTTTAATGTTCTTGTAAAAGAGTTGCAAGCCCTGGCTCTTGATGTGGAGCTGATGCAACAGCCGGGAGCGGCCAAAGAAGACAGTAGCGTAATATAAATATAATTTAACGCATTATGCGTATTTCATTTTTTTAAGGAGATATTACTTTGGATACTTACGGTAGCTCATTTGCGGAAAAACCTAAAGATCCAATTATTTTTAATGCGATCCGGATTCGTCTGGCGTCGCCCGAAAAGATCCGCTCGTGGTCTTTCGGGGAGGTCAAGAAACCTGAGACCATTAATTACCGGACTTTCAAGCCGGAAAGGGACGGCCTTTTCTGCGCCAAGATTTTTGGACCGGTAAAAGATTGGGAGTGTATTTGCGGCAAATATAAGCGGATGAAGCATAAAGGCATCGTCTGCGAGAAGTGCGGGGTCGAAGTGATCCTCTCTAAAGTACGCAGAGAGAGGATGGGGCACATCGAGCTTGCCAGCCCCGTGGCGCATATATGGTTTTTTAAAGGATTGCCAAGCCGCATAGGAAACTTCCTCGACCTTACGCTTCGAGAGCTAGAGAAAATTATATATTTCGAGCAATACATAGTGATAGATCCGGGTGAAACCGAGCTTAAATACAAGCAGTTGCTCACAGACGAAGCGTACCGGCAGGCGATGGAGCAACATGGAGAAGAAGCGTTTAAAGCCGGAATTGGCGCCGAGGCCATCAACGAGCTGATTCGCGGCATCGATATGGATGAGCTTTCCGAAGACCTTAAAGAAGCGTTAAAGGAGACCAATTCACAGCAGACACAGCGTAAGATAGCCAAAAGGCTCAAAATTGTGGAGGCTTTCCGCAAATCGGGTAATAAACCGGAATGGATGATATTAAAAGTCGTTCCTGTCATTCCTCCCGAACTTCGCCCGTTGGTTCCTCTCGATGGAGGCCGTTTCGCCACTTCCGATCTTAACGATCTTTACCGCAGGGTCATTAACAGGAACAACAGGCTAAAAAGAATCCAGGAGTTAAGAGCCCCGGACATTATAATCCGCAACGAAAAGAGGATGCTCCAGGAGGCGGTGGCGGCGCTGTTCGACAACGGACGCCGGGGACGAACATTAAAAGGCCCCAACAAGCGGCCTCTAAAATCGCTTTCCGATATGCTCAAAGGAAAGCAGGGGAGGTTTCGTCAGAACCTCCTGGGCAAACGGGTGGACTACTCCGGCAGATCGGTTATTGTCGTCGGCCCGGAGCTTAAATTTCACGAGTGCGGCCTTCCGAAAAAGATGGCCCTGGAGATGTTTAAGCCATTTATATTTAATAAGCTAGAGCAAAAAGGGTACGCGACTACGATCAAAAGCGCCAAGAAAATGGTTGAGCTGGAAAGCCCTGAAGTATGGGAGGTGCTTGAGGAAGTTGTCGTCAATCATCCTATTCTTCTAAACCGGG
This sequence comes from Nitrospirota bacterium, assembly GCA_011052055.1. Classification (GTDB taxonomy): domain Bacteria; phylum Nitrospinota_A; class UBA7883; order UBA7883; family UBA7883; genus DRJW01. The sequence goes on along the minus strand of DRJW01000039.1, from coordinate 1,853 downwards.
CTCCTACTTTGCACCGTCTCGGCATACAGGCTTTTATGCCGGTGCTTGTAGAGGGAAAAGCCATCAAGCTTCATCCTCTGGTATGCGCCGCCTTCAACGCCGATTTCGATGGCGACCAGATGGCCGTTCATGTGCCGTTATCGACCGAAGCGCAAAATGAAGCGAAGTTTTTCATGTTGTCGATAAACAACATCCTCTCTCCCGCCAACGGCAAGCCTATAGCTGTTCCTTCACAGGATATCGTTCTTGGATGCTATTACCTTACCAAAGAGCGCGGCGGCTCGAAAGGCGAGAACAAGTCTTTCTCTGGCCCCTCCGAAGTGCGTTGCGCGTTCGATAACGGCGAACTGGGCGTTAACGCCAAGATAAGAGCTAGAATCGGCGATCAGATTTACGACACCACTACTGGCAGGGTTCTTCTTTTTGATATTCTGCCAGAAGGTATTGCTTTTGAAAAAGTAAACCGCCTCATGGTGAAAAAAGAGCTTCAGGAGATGGTGCATGATGTGTTCATAGTAAAGGGCAGGGACGCCACGGTGAAGTTTCTTGACGACCTGAAGGATATCGGGTTCAAAATGGCGACAATGGCCGGAATTTCCATATCCATAGATGACATGATGATTCCCGGCAACAAGGACGAGCTTGTGGAGAAAGCCTCCAGGGAAGTGGCCAAGGTAAACGGCCAGTACCATAACGGGCTGATTACCCAGGGTGAGCGTTACAACAAGATCATAGATATATGGGCCCATGTCACAGACCAGGTCGCCGACGAAATGTTCAAAGAGCTTCAGAGACAGGATGATGACATAGTGTCTGGTAAGGCTCCAGATTCAGATTTTAATTCCATCTTTATCATGGCAGAGTCAGGAGCCAGAGGCTCCGGACAGCAAATTCGCCAGCTTGCCGGGATGCGAGGGCTTATGGCCAAGCCGTCGGGCGAAATAATGGAGACGCCCATAACGGCCAACTTCCGGGAAGGGCTGTCCGTTCTGCAATATTTTATCTCGACTCACGGAGCCAGAAAAGGCCTGGCTGACACCGCTCTTAAAACCGCAAACTCCGGATACCTGACAAGAAGGCTTGTCGATGTGGCCCAGGACATCATAATCCTGGAAGATGATTGCGGCACCTTAAACGGGATCGAAGTGACCGCGCTTATCGAAGGCGGCGAAGTGATACAAGAGCTGGGCGAGCGTATTCTGGGCCGGATTTCGCTGGAGGAAGTTGTCGATCCGTTCAACAAGGAAGTTTTGTTAAAACCGAATCAGATGATCGATGAACAAGCGATCAAGCTTTTCGAAGAGCGGGGAATCGAGCGTGTAAAAATACGCTCCACTCTTACCTGCGAGTCGAAGGACGGGGTGTGCATCCTGTGTTACGGCCGCAACCTTGCTTCCGGCGATCTGGTGGAAATCGGCGAGGCGGTGGGCGTCATAGCCGCCCAGTCGATTGGCGAGCCGGGAACCCAGCTTACCATGCGTACTTTCCATATAGGCGGCACGGCGTCGAGGGTGGCCGAGCAGACGACGCTACAGGCGAAAAAAGACGGCCTCGTCAAGTATGTGGATATCAAGAGCATCCGCACAGAAGGTAAGGAAAACGTGGTGATGAACCGCAACGGAGGCCTTATCATCCAGAACAACCAGGGACGTGAGCTGGCCAGACACAAGATTCTTTATTCCGCGAGGCTTTGTGTCAACGATGGCGACCGGGTCAAGGAAGGTGACATACTGGCGGAGTGGGATCCTTACTCCATGTCAATCCTTACGGAGAAGAAAGGAACAGTAGCTTTTGGCGATATTGTCGAGAACTTGACGATGCGCGAGGAGTACGACGATACTACGGGCCATTCG
>DRJW01000038.1 GCA_011052055.1 Nitrospirota bacterium | reverse complement strand
ACCAGCAGGAAGTCCTGATATCGTACTATTATGGCTACAATTTCAACGCTCAACTCTGGCTTGCTATCCTCGCCTCCTTCGCCATCGGGGCGATCCTCGCCGGTATCGGCTCCGGTTTTTCCGTCCTGAGGCTAAAAGCAAGAAACTGGAGCCTGTCACGCAAAATCGACAGGCTGGAAAAACAGGTCAGCGAGCTAGAGCAAAGGCCGCTACCAGACGAGCCGAATGTCTATCCCGCTCCCGGATCAACGGCGCCTGCCCTATTGGCGGCAGGCGAGATGAAATCGATCCCGGCAAAGGCTATTGGCAGTGGCAACGGGCCGGATTAAAAAGGCCTTGTCCTTGACTTTTAAAAACCTGGGTCTTATCTGTCGAATCATGAGTATGAACCGCTTCCTTACAAAGCCGCTCCCCATCTTGCTCTGCCCGAAATTAATTGTTACGCAGTCTTTGGCGTGATAGTGTGAATGTATAGATATTGTTAAATTGACCCAGGAAATATTCGGAGATTTATCCAGTGAACCAGTTCTATAAAAACCTGGCCCTCTGGCTTGTGGTCGGGTTGGTGATGATAGCCCTTTTTAACATGTTCAACCAGCCGCAAACGGGAAGCAGTGACATCTCGTTCACTGAATTCGTAGACGCCGTAGAGCAGAATAATGTGACCGAAGTGACTCTTCAGGGCTCCGTGGCCTACGGTGTTTTCGCCGATGGCGCAAGGTTCCGGGCCAACATTATCGATTATCCAGACATGGTAAAAGACCTGCGTAAAGCGGGTGTGAAAATAACCATTAATCCTGCCGAGCAGACCCCCTGGTATCTGAGCGTTCTGATCTCGTGGTTCCCGATGATTCTACTTATCGCCATATGGATATTTTTCATGCGGCAGATGCAAAACGGAGGATCGAGGGCGTTGTCGTTTGGTAAAAGCAAAGCAAGGCTGGTCACCGATCCGCAGGGCAAGGCCACTTTCAAGGATGTGGCCGGGGTGGATGAAGCCAAAGAAGAGTTGCAGGAAATTATTGAATTTCTGAGAGACCCTGAAAAATTCCAGAAACTGGGCGGGAAAATCCCCAAAGGCGTACTTTTGATCGGCCCCCCCGGCACAGGCAAGACATTGCTGGCAAGGGCTATCGCCGGAGAGGCGGACGTCCCGTTTTTCACAATCGCCGGCTCGGACTTCGTGGAGATGTTCGTGGGGGTGGGGGCGTCAAGAGTCCGCGACCTTTTCGACAACGCCAAGAAAAACGCTCCCTGCATCATATTTGTGGACGAGATAGACGCCGTTGGCCGCCATCGCGGAGCGGGGCTCGGAGGAGGACACGACGAGCGGGAACAGACTTTAAACCAGCTACTGGTGGAAATGGACGGTTTTGAGGAAAACAGCGGCACCATCCTTATCGCGGCCACAAACAGGCCGGATGTTCTCGACCCGGCGTTACTGCGGGCCGGAAGGTTCGACAGGCGCATTGTAGTGCCCCGGCCAGACATAGGAGGGCGCGAGGCGATACTCAAAGTCCACACCATCCGCATCCCCACCGCGAAAGATGTAGATCTTAAAGTGCTGGCCAGAGGAACGCCCGGGTTCACCGGCGCCGACCTTGCTAACCTGGCTAACGAATCGGCTCTTCTGGCCGCTCGCGAAGACGCCAAGGAAGTCACCATGCGCCACTTTGAGCAATCCAAAGACAAGGTGATGATGGGAGCCGAGCGAAGGTCGATGATTATAAGTGATAAAGAGAAAAGGACCACGGCGGTCCATGAAGCCGGCCACGCCCTTGTCGCCTCCCTGCTTCCGGGAACCGACCCGATACACAAGGTCACCATAATCCCCAGGGGACAGGCGCTGGGGCTTACGCAACAGCTTCCTGTGGATGAAAAGCATACTCACCCGAAAGATTACCTTTTAAACCAGCTTGCCATCCTGATGGGAGGACGGGCGGCCGAAGAGATCGTCCTCGATCAGCGCACAACCGGAGCCAGCAACGATATCGAGCGCGCCACCAACCTCGCCAGAAAAATGGTTTGCGAATGGGGAATGAACGACGAGCTGGGCCCCGTCGCGTTCGGCCAGAAGGAAGAGCAGATTTTCCTGGGCAGGGAAATTTCCCAGCACCGCGACTATTCTGAAGGGACGGCCATCGCCATTGACAAAGAAGTGCGCGGCCTGGTGGGTAACGCTCATAAAACGGCTAAAGACTTGCTAACCGAACACAGGGACATCCTCGACAAACTTACCGAAATCCTTCTGGATCTAGAGGTAATTGATGGCGAGGCAATCAACGAAATGATAAAAAACAATGGAGAAACGAGCGACCCCGGCGAGCCGTCAGCCAGCCCCGCAGACAGCCACGCCGCCGATAACCGGGTTGGCGCGGAGAAAATCGTAGAGAAAAGCGAACAAAAAGCGCGGGATAAGCGCGGCCCGCTCGGTGGTATCAACGGCGTAGAGTCGCCTGCTTAATTTCACTTATGCCGCGTCGCTTTGGGTTCGTTTGGCGCGGTTTAATTAGTAGGTTTTTCTACTGCTAGATGATATCCCCGCCTCCCGCTTATAAATACGCGCCGGTGATACTGGTTGTCACTGTGTCTGCGGTTGTTTACTGGATCGTCTCAAGCGTCGAAAAGGATATACCTGCCCCCTCCAGCATCGGCAGGATAATCGATGAAGCCAAAAGAGCGGTCGGCGATGTAAAACAGGTTTTAGAAAAAGCCAGGAAACCCTCCTCGGCCAGACGAGAGCAAAGCCCCGGCAAAGCCATATCCGAACCGGACCAAAAGCTCCTTGCGGGCGAATCGTTTTCTCTTCTTGATGATGGACGGATTTCACGTCTACGCATCATAAAATCGAGCGGAGTCATAGCTGTTTTCAACTCTGTCGAAAACGCGGATAATAAAAAACCGGCGCTGAAGCTTTCTATAAGAGAAATGGGAGCCGGAAAAAATAGCGAGCGGTTCGCCTCCGGGGTTATAGACTTCATCAAACCGGTTCGCGTCAGAAATTTTCGGGGGATATCAATCACGCTAAAAGGCAGAGGGGTGGAAGGTTTCGGGTTGGCGGCGCTATCGAAAAAAGGCCCCCTTTTCTTTCGCTGGGACTTTGCCTATAATTCAGGTTTTCAAGAGCGGGGCGCGTATAGTTTTCAGTTTAGCTCTTTCGACTTGTGGGAATACAATACTATAACCAGCAAATACACTCGCATGGAAAAGGGGCCCTTGCCTGAAAAGATCGACCAGATACAGGTTTATCTTAAAGCAGGCCATTTGGCAAACCAGAAGAGCGGCGAGTTATGGATTCAATCTCTGGCATTACAGGACTATAAATGAAATTTCTGCTGACAAACGACGATGGAATTGAGGCCGAAGGATTAAAGACCATGGCCAAAGCCCTTTCGGAAATAGGCGATGTCACGGTCGTGGCTCCCGAAACTGAAATGTCCGCCGTGGGCCACTCTATAACAATCGCCGATCCACTGCGGGTGCGCCGCGTGTTCAGACACAAAACCCTGTTCGGAACGGCGGTCAACGGCACACCCGCCGACTGCGTTAAAATCGCCATCAAGGCCATAATGAAACAACCGCCGGACATGGTGATTTCCGGAATCAACCATGGGCAAAATGTGGCTACAAACATTATTTACTCCGGCACCGTCTCCGCCGCCACCGAAGGGATGATCCTCGGCATCCCGTCTGTCGCCATATCGCTATCTTCATTTGTTTCAAAAGATTTTTCAGTCGCCGCCGATTACGGGCTGAGGGTTATCCGCAAAGCGCACAGCCACGGCATGCCGGCAGACACTCTTTTAAACGTGAACGTCCCTACAGTTCCATCCAATGAGATAAAAGGGATAAAAATCTGCCGTAACGGCGTAAGTAAATTCAAAGAGGTTTTTGAGCGAAGGGTCGATCCGAGACAGAATGATTATTACTGGCAGGGCGGCCAGATGGAAATGAGCGGCAAAGACGATGACGCCGATATATACTGGCTCCAGAAAAACTGGGTTACAGTCACTCCAATTCGTTTTGACCTTACAGACCACGATTTCCTTCAGAGGATGAAAGAGTGGAGTTTTAAATAGCGTGAGCGATCACTATGAATTTCGTAATTAAACCTGGGCCTGTTAAAGGGAGGGTCGCGGCGCCCGCCTCCAAGTCCCATACGATACGGTCTGTCTTTTTCGCGTCTCTCGCCGATGGCGTCTCCACGATTTTAAACCCCCTTGTGTCCACCGACAGCCAATCAGCGTTGAGCGCGGTGACGCTAATGGGCGCGCAGGTAGACATGTTTGAAGGCAAATGGACAATAGCAGGCTCTGGAGGCCGCGTTTGCGCGCCGCCATCTTTGGTGGACGTGGGTAATTCCGGGACGACGGCCAGGCTCGCTTTGTCGATGGCATCTCTCGGTTTCGCGCCAATAACAATTACCGGCGACGAGCAGACACGCGCACGGCCCATGGGCCCTCTTATCGAAGCGCTGGCCAATCTGGGCGCCAGAACTAAAAGCAATAGCGGCGGATTGCCGGCGACAATAGAAGGCCCCATAAACGGGGGCGATACTTTTATCGACGGCGCCACCTCGCAATATCTGTCCAGCCTTCTCATACATACACCCCTGGCGCCCAAAGATTCTGTTTTGTCGCTAAATAGCCTGAACGAAAAACCGTATGTGGACATGACGCTAAAATGGCTGGACGATCTGGGAGTCGATTACAGGCGCGAAGGATACAGCAAATTTTATATACGTGGCGGTCAACAATACAAGCCGTTTGAGAAATCTATACCGGCCGATTTCTCATCGGCGACTTTTTTCGCCTGCCTCGGCGCCATCCCCGGCAACGAAGTTACTTTGACCGGTCTTGACATGAATGATACACAGGGCGATAAAGCCGTGTTCGATTATCTGGCCCGTCTGGGGGCGAATGTCAGTTTCAATAATCAAAGCGTCACCGTCTCCGGGGAGAAACTTAAAGGCGCCCACCTCGACTTGAACGCTACGCCGGACGCATTGCCGGCCCTGGCCGCGCTCGCCTCCATAGCGGAAGGAACGACTGTTCTTGGCAATACCCCCCAGGCCAGGCTCAAAGAGACAGACCGCATAGCCGTGATGGCCAAAGAGCTTGGCAAAATGGGGATCGTCTGCGAAGAAAAACCGGACGCTTTAATCATTCACGGGGGGAAACCCAAAGGCGCCCTGTTGTCTGGCCACGGGGATCACAGGGTCGTGATGAGCCTTGCCGTAGCCGCGTCGGCTTCGAGCGGTGAAAGCAGGATAGATACAGCCGAGGCGGTGGCTATCACATTTCCTGATTTCGCGGCGTTATTCGCAGATTGCGGAGGATCGATAAAAGAAGAGAAATAATCGGGATATCCACCTTAACAGACTGTCCAAAATTTGGGGGCCACCTCTCAACTAGTTTATAAGCCTTCGCTTCATTTCCCAGGCGTCTTCGCGTCCCTGGTAATAACCTTTAAGAAGCCTGGTCGTGACATACCCTTGTTTTACATAAAATTCCTTTGCAAGCAGGTTTGCCGTGGAGACCTGGAGGATGATCCATCGCAGATCGTAACGTCCGGCCAGCTTGTCCACGGCGCTCATTAACTTGGCCCCTATCCCCCGCCCCTGCAACTGCGGTGTAACGTCGATCGTGACGATAGTTCCGGTTCTGGGGGATAGACGCTCGAAAATGACGAATCCGCCGATAAAATCTTTTTCTCCGGCTATAAATATCGTCGACGCAGGATCGAGAAGATGAAAATAAAACAGGTCGATGTCGAAACGAACGCCCGGAGGGAAAAGACGTTGATCGAGAGCGTGGATAGCTTCAAGGTCGCCGAAACCGGCCTTGCGGATTGAAGGTTTAAATACTCTGGCTTTCGATATCATGACGAAGCCGTTTGCGCATGCTTATATGTTTTTATGCTAAACTTATTTCGGGGAAAACTAAAGGCTCCATAGCGTCTTTAAAACCATAATACTCCGCAATTTGGTTTACAGGCTCCGAATTTTTTCTATCTCTTTTTTCTTTCTCCATAAAGTAGCCGGTGTTATGCCAAGAGCCATTGCAATTTCAGCCTGGCTGGCTCCTTTCATAACCTGAAGCGCATTTGACACCGCATGGATTACCTCTTCGCTTAATTTTCTTACAGGTCTTTTTGTATCCTCCTCTGTTTCAAGATGAAAGCTCACATTTCCCGGAATATCACGCACCGTCAATTTCTTTCCTTGAGTCAGCGCCACCGCCGATTCGATAACGTTTTGAAGTTCCCTGATATTGCCGGGCCATGGATGCCGTAAGATAAAATCGGCGAAAAAATGGTCAAAGCCGATAATGTTTTTATTATATCTTCCGGAGAACCGGTCTAAAAACAGTTTTGCAAGTGGAACAATATCTTCCCTGCGATCTCTCAAAGGCGGTAATCGCAACTCCACCACCCGCAAACGGTAATACAGGTCTTCTCTGAATCTCTTTTCCCTGACCATTTGCATAAGGTCCTGATTCGTGGCCGCAAGAATTCGCACGTTTATTTTTTTTATTTTACTTTCACCCACTCTTTGGATTTCTCTCTCCTGAAGCGTTCTTAATAGCCGCACTTGGGTCCTGGGCGTCATCTCTCCCACTTCATCCAGAAACAGAGTGCCTCCATCCGCCTGCTCAAATATCCCGATGCGATCTGAATCGGCGCCGGTAAAAGCGCCCTTTACATGGCCGAACAATTCGGTTTCCAACAATGTCTCAGGAAACGCCCCACAGTTTATTGGGACAAAGTCTCCTTTTGCCCTGCTAGAGTTTTGATGAATGAACTTGGCCAATCGCTCTTTGCCCGACCCACTCTCCCCTAATATTAATATGGTCGAATCTACCGGCGCTATCTGCTGGGCAGTTTGTAAAACAGCGATCATGTTAGGAGAGCGAGCTAAAATATTGTGGTCACGAATCTCTTCATTTTCCAATTTATCAGTTTTTTCTTTCAACTTTTTTTCTGTCTGTCTTAACTTTTTCGCTACCGATCCTAAAGTTTTCATCAGATTGCGGTGAGAGTAATAGCGTAAAACCGAATCGATCTCCTTGCCCCATTGCTCTGCAGGTTTTCCAATTACATGGCACCGGGGATCTCCTTTTGCGATACATTTATCTTCAATGAATATAACCCTCTTTTTCATCACCGCCGACGTGTACCCGCTTGCGAATCCTGTCAGGCTCCAGCATACGGGCTCATCCGATTTTCCGAAGCCAACCAGATGTTGCTCCGCTTCATAAGAGCTATCCCAATACCCCTCCTGCAGGTGTTTTGACTTTTTCACAGGAGTAACCTTAGCAACTCCCTCAATCTGGTGAAGCCTGCCCCCTCCTCTCGCCCATTCTTTGTTATTATCCCAGGGAATATTTTCCTTCAGGGAATTGGCTGTTCTCCATCCCTGGGCGTATCCGAAACGAGTTAGGATTCCTTTTGCCGCCTCCACACCCACGGTTTCCATCAACTCTTTGCGTAACATTCCAAGGGAAGCGACATCTATGACCATTACCCGATCATTCCCTATAAATATTTTCCCCTCCTCTTTGCGAATATCAATTAGCTCAAGTAAATCCAGGTCATTAGCTTTCATTTCTCAATATCCATTTATTTAATTATTAAGCGCCACTTAATATTTAAATGAAACAATATTTAAATATTAAGTATTTATCAATGTAAATATAACTCGGATATTTTATACCATTGTTTTATTTACATATATCCAGTTGGCATAACAGTTGCTCTTAACAATGGAAGTAGTTACATAAAAGGAGATGCCCTGAATTACGAAGTGACAGGAGCTAATAGTTATACAGTCTTTGAAAACAACCTATATAAGAGTGAACAAAAATGAGAAGAACAATATTTCTAATGGCAGTAATTATATCGATTATCGCATACCAAACATCAAGCGCAGAAAGTCAAATCAACAACCAAGACAAAGAGGGCATCGAAAACAGCAAAGTAAATATCAAAGCTGTGCTTAAAAGCTACGAGTGGGCTTTAAACAACAGCGACGTAGACAAGGTGATGCGGCTGTATACGCGAGATGGCGTTTTTATGCCGTCAAACAAGCCCACGGCAATTGGTTATGCGCAGGTGACCAAAGCTTATCAGCATGTTTTCAAAGATCTTGATTTGGAAGTCAGCTTTCATATCGACGAAATTGTAGTTCGAGGTGATCTTGCTTTTGCTCGCACAGTATCGGACGGAGAAATCAGACTGCTAAATAAGAAAATAAATATAAAAAATAACAGTCGTGAATTGTTCGTTATGAAACGCGCCGATCATAGCTGGAAAATTTATCGCTACATGTTTAACGAAGCTGGCCCGCAACATTGAAATCAACTGTTAAACCGTGCTCCACATATGAACTCAAAACACAATAAACCAGAATAGGAGATCAGTTATGAAAGCAATCGTCATCACAAAGCCTGGTAACGTAGACGCCCTGGAGATAAAAGAAGTAGATGAGCCAACCCCGCCAAGTGGCCATGTCAAAATTCGAACCAAAGCATTTGGGCTTAATAGAGCGGAGACCTACTATCGCGCAGGCGCATTTGGTGAAATAAAAGAGCCGAGAATACCAGGCATCGAAGCTGTGGGTGAAGTGGCTGAAGATAATAGCGGTAAATTTCGCGCAGGCCAAAAAGTTATCACTGCTATGGGCGGCTTGATGCTGGCCAGACATGGGAGCTACGCGGAGTATGTCATAGCCCCTGCAAGCAATGTGGTCGCTGTAGATACCGAGCTTTCATGGGAGCAATTGGCTACACTCCCGCAAGCCTATCTGACAATTTGGGGCGCCCTGGACAAAAATCTAAACATTCAAAAAGGAGAGACTTTGCTGGTCAGAGGAGGCACAACAACACTAGGTTTCGCCGCGATCACTTACGCTAAGGCAAGAGGATTGAAAGTTGTCGCAACCACCAGAAGCAAATCAAGTGTACCATTGCTAACCCGTCAAGGCGCTGATGAGGTGATTATTGATGACGGCGACATTGCGGAAAAGGTTCGCGCTCTTTTTTCCGGTGGTGTGGATTGCGCGTTGGAGATCATCGGAGCGGCTACTGTCAAGGACACATTAAAGGCAGTCAGGCAGTGGGGGCAGGTATGCGTAGTTGGCATTCTAAGCGGTGTCGTTTTGAAAAATTTTAATTTCATGTCAGATTTACCAAATACGGTTCGATTGAGTTTTTTCTCCAGCTCCTTGTTCGGCTCACCGCAAATGCCTTTGTCTGAATCACCTATTCAATGGATTGCCGAGCAGGTCGAAAGCAAGAAAATGCCTTCAATAATTTCAAAAGTATATGAGTTCGATCAAATTCGTGAAGCTCATCGTGTTATTGAAGACAATCAGGCGCCTGGAAAAATGGTGGTCAGATTGTGACTTGCCATCGAGCTTTGCCTCAATGAACCGGATTATCCATTATAACTGTCCGGGGATTATCAGACCCTGTAAATAATTTTGTGTGATCGCTATGCCGCGCAATTTGATTTACAGGGTCGTTTTACAAGCTGTCAGGTTTTTAAATAAACAGCCTGTACGCCTACTTGACCTAGTCACTAAAAGCCTTCACAGTTGAGGCTCAGACGTTAAACCTGAAATGGGCGATATCGCCATCCTCGACGATATAGTCCTTCCCCTCGATCCGCATCAGGCCTTTTTCTTTTACGGCCTGTTCGGAGCCTAGCCGCACAAAGTCGTCATACGCCATCATCTCGACTTTAATAAACCCTCTCTCGAAATCTGTATGTATTTTCCCGGCCGCCTGTGGCGCAGTGGATCCTCTTGGCGCTGTCCACGCCCTGCTCTCGTCCGGGCCGGTCGTAAGAAACGTTATAAGATTTAAAAGGCTGTACCCCTCCCGGATGAAGTGATCCAGCCCAGATTCTTCAAGCCCCATGCTGGCCAGAAACTCCTCCTTGTCTTTTCCCTCCAGCTCCGCTATTTCGGCTTCTATCTTTCCGCATATCTCCACCACCTTGGCGCCGTCGCGCCCCGCTATTTCGCGAACGGCCTTCAGCCTCTCCGTTTCCTTGCCGATATCGTCTTCGCTGATATTGCAAACATAAATAAGCGGCTTTGCCGTGATAAGAAAAAGATCGGCGAACAGCGCTTCTTCACCCGGATCTATCGCCTGCTTCGCCATCACCCCATCATTGAGCCTGTTTAACAGCTCTTCACATTTGGGCAATAGCTCGACAGCCTTTTTATCCCCCGTCTTTTTCCCTTTACGCAACGCCCCTAACCTCTTTTCCAGCGCGTCCAGATCGGCAAGGAGAAGCTCGGTGCGGATAACCTCAATGTCGGATGAAGGATCGACCGATCCTGCGACATGAGTTACGTTTTCATCATCGAAACAGCGCACCACATGGGCGATGGCGTCCATTTCGCGTATATGCCCCAAAAACTTGTTACCTAATCCCTCTCCTTTGCTGGCGCCTTTCACGAGGCCAGCTATATCCACAAGCTCCATTGAGGTCGGTATAACTTTCTTCGATTTTGAAAGCTCGGCCAGTTTATCAAGCCTTATGTCCGGCACCGGAACTATCCCCTTGTTCGGCTCTATCGTACAGAACGGGAAATTTTCCGCCGCCGCCCCCGCTGATGTCAGCGCGTTAAAAATAGTGGACTTGCCCACATTGGGAAGCCCGATAACTCCGCAATTAAATCCCATTGATCTATCCCTGGATAATAATCCGCCGCTTTTTAGAGGTTCCCTAATCTTAGTTATGATAAAACCGTTCATTATAAACGTTTTGATAATAAAATAACCGTACATTTATCAAAAACCTGTAATGAGCGGAGTAACCGATTCGTGAATGTAATGATTCTGGCGGCGGGCCTGGGCACAAGGCTTTTGCCGATCACAAAAAATATCCCGAAGCCTCTGCTTCCGGTAATCGACAAAACGCTTCTTCAAATCGCCATAGAGACAGCCTGCAAAGCCGACCCGAACATCGTCGTCATAAACGCAAGCTACCTTTCCGATAAGATCATCAAGTTTTTGACAGGCCGTGATTTCGGCGTGGAGATAAAAGTTTCGGTCGAGCCGGATCTCCTGGGAACCGCCGGAGGTATTAAGGCTGTCGAAAAATGGCTGAATAAAGATGATTTCGGGGTAATCAACTCCGACATCATTACAACGGTCGATTGGGACGCTTTAGAAAATACCCATAAAACCTCCGGCGCAACGGCCACGCTTATGTTACGCGGCAATCCCGACCCGGCCATATACGGCCCTCTTTGCGTAAACGAAAAAGGGAGGGTGGTACGTTTCGTCAACACCAAAAACCGGGACTTGTCTGGAGGCGAGCCATTGCTGATGTTCACCGGGGTGTCTATGATGTCGCCATCTATTTTTGAGCGGATACCGGGCGGGCGGGCCGTGGAAATCTCGTCGGAAATTTACTCCCCTATGGTAGCATCTGGAGAATCTTTATACGGATACGTAACGCAAGCGGAATGGACAGACGCAGGCTCGATGGAAAATTATCATAAAGCCGTCATGGCGCGGTTTGAAACCTGCGAGACCAGTATAGGTATGACCACAAAGAGTTTACAACATGTCACGATTCGCCCACCTGTGCATATAGACCAGGGTGTGCATATCAGGGCGGGATCCACCATCGGCCCTAACGTGGCCATACACGAAGGATCAGTCATAGGCGCAAGCGTTCTTTTAAAAAACTGCGTGGTGACTCCCCGGTCAAACGTGAGGAGCGGAGCGTTCCTCGACGGCGAAGTTATCTGATTAACAGTATGCCGAAAAAGTCCATCCCTGGCTTTTTCAGCTGGAAAAGCGAAAAGCGCGGTTTCCGCTTTTCCTCATTTTTCAATCACTCTTCATTCCTGAAAAATGGCGGCGCTTCCATGCGCCGCTGACATCAGACTACTGAAAATAATTTTTCAGTAGCCTGCTAAATTTGACCACTCATACAACCAGCCGTTTTTTCATCAGCCTTATGGAAAGCCACGTGAGCGCCGCGCCCAGCGTCAGAAGAAAAATCAGGGCGGGGGCTATAGGCGCCGAGTTTGCTCCATGAAAAAAGTATCTGACAAGTGAGACGCAATAGGTCGCAGGCAAACCTAGCGAGAGCCATTGGACTGTGGCCGGGAACCTGTCGAGAGGAAAAAAGACGCCGGAGAGAAAAAACATCGGCGCTATGAACAAAACAAAATAGTAGTGGAAAAATTCATAGCTTGGCGACAGGGCCGTGCAACATAAGGCCGCCGAGGCGAACACGTAACCGGTAAGAGCGACCAGCGGCAAAATAGCCACAATTCCAACCGAAGGCTTATAGATGCCGAACAGGGCCATTATGATAAGCATCACCGTTCCCGATATAACAGATTTGGTCATACCCCAGGTTATCTCTCCAAAAACAAGATCAGGCAACGACACCGGCGTGGCGAGGATAGAATCGAATGTGCGCTGGCCGGTAAGGCGGGTGAACGAGCCGAAGGTGCATTCGAACGTGGCCGAATGCATGGCGCTTGTAACCAAAAGGCCCGGAGCGATAAAATCTATATAGCTCACCCCGTTCATTTCGGTTATGTATCCGCCCAGCCCGAACCCCATCGCAAAAAGATACAGCAGAGGCTCGCCGATGTTCCCCACGAGGCTTGCTTTATAGTATGTGGAGTAGACGGTAAAATTTCGCCGCCAGACGTAGAGCGCGCGGTATGAGATCATCCGCCCTCCTTCAATTTTCTCCCGGTCGCTTTGAGGAACAGGTCTTCTAACGTAGCTTTGCGGTGAAGCAAAAAATGGTGTTCCTGCGTGGCGAGGGTGTTTAAAGCCATCTCTGGATATTTCGTGTAAATCATAAAAGTGTCGCCCGCTTTTTCTATCAGCGCGCCCTGCTTCTTAAGTTTCAAAGCGGCCTGCTCCGCGCTTTTTCCATTCGGTCGAAACTCGATCACGTCGCCTTCTATCTCGTTTTCCACCAGCTCTCCGGGGGGGCCTTCAAGCAAGATTTTACCTTTGTCCATGATGGCTATCCGGTCGCAAAGCTGGGTCGCCTCCTCCATGTAGTGAGTGGTAAGGATCATGGTGACGCCGTGCCCTTTTAGCTTGCGTATCCTCTGCCAGATCAGGTGGCGCGCCTGCGGGTCGAGCCCGGTGGTCGGCTCGTCAAGGATTAAAAGTTTCGGATCGTTTAACATGGCGCGCGCGATTATCAGCCTTCGCCGCATGCCGCCGGAAAGCGAGCGAAGCCTTGCTTTTGCCCTGTCGGCCAGTTGGAAAAAATCGAGAAGCTCCATCCCCCGCTTGACCGCCTTTCGCCGGGGAATCCCGAAGTAACCTGCGTATATTTTCAGATTGTCGATTACGGTAAGCTCCTCGTCGAGGTTGTCCTCCTGCGGCACTACGCCGATGACCTCCTTGATTT
>DRJW01000037.1 GCA_011052055.1 Nitrospirota bacterium | reverse complement strand
TTTTCCATCGTGCAACGCAACATATTTAATTCCAGCCAGGCTTTAAAGCTCCCCGAAGACGGCCTCGGCGCTCCCGGCGGTCTTTTAAATACTGCGGCTCCCACCGCCGACGCCCCCAAAACCACTCTAAACCTTCGGCTGGTCGGCACCGTTCTCGCCTCGGCCGGGGAGTATCGCCTCGCCGCCATCGAGGTGAAAGGAAGCAAAGAGCAGAAACTTTATAGAATCCGTGATTCTGTCAGCGGCGCCACGATAGTCAGTGTGGAGAGGAACAGGATCGGACTTTTAAACAACGGGCGTCTGGAGATCCTGGAGATAGATTACTCAAAAGGCTCCGGCGCAAAATCGGGCGCGGGACGGATGGGGGCGGGCTCCGGCCTGGGTCTTAAAGATATCGTAAAATCTGGAGAGAATAACTATCTGGTGTCGAAGCGCTACGCCGATTCCCAGCTCAAAAACATGAGCAGACTCCTGACGCAGGTGCGGGCCGTTCCCAACATGGACAAGAACGGAGTCACCAACGGCTTCAAGCTTTTTTCCATAAAAAAAGGCTCTTTGTTCAGCAAAATAGGTTTTAAAAACCACGACGTAGTGCAGAGAATAAACGGCGTCGAGATAAACTCTGCGGAAAAAGGGCTGGAGCTTTTTCAGGCGCTTAGAAACGAGAGTTCGTTCGAGATCGATCTTTTAAGAAAAAAACAGAAAACATCTTTGAGGTTCTCTATCCAATGAAGGTTTACAAAGCGAGTATGATCGCTCTTACGTTACTGCTGGCGACGGCCATGCTTTTCCTCCCCGCCACAGGCCGGGCCGAGGCGCAGAATAAAAAGTCCACCGCAAAAACAGCGGCGGCGGATAAAAATATCAGCATCGACTTTAATGACGTTGATATCAAGCTTTTCATCAAATCAATGGCCGAGCTTACCGGTCTTAATTTTATCGTGGACGAAAAGGTCCGGGGCAAAGTCACGATTATCTCTCCACGTAAAGTCTCCATAAAAGAAGCGATGAAAGTGTTCGAGTCCACTCTGGAGGTGTACGGCTACGCGATGATTAAAGCGGGCGGCATCACGAAAATCATCCCTTCGGTGGAAGCCCGGCAGAGGGGGACTTTCGGAGCAGGGCCCAAACAGCCAGGCGACAAGATAGTCACAAGGCTCATTCCTCTCGATTATGTAAAAGCGGATGAAATGGTCACTTCATTGCGGCCGTTAATCTCCACCACCAGCTTCATCACATCGTACATGGGCACGAATACGCTCATCATTGTCGATTTCGCCTCAAACGTCGAGAAAATCGTGTCGATTATCCGTCAGTTGGATATCGCCGGGCATGAAGAGATAATAACTGTAGCCCAGCTTACATACGCCGGGGCCAAGGGAATGGCCGAAAGACTTATGAAGATTTTTCCCAGGCAGGGGCAACGAAGGACACCCGGAGCGTCCAGAGCCGGGATACCTGCGGGGAGCCGGGGCAGAGCAAAAAGGGGGGGGCAGGAGCCGAGGATTATCGCCGATGAGCGTATCAACGCATTAATCATACTTGCCGGCAGGCCGCAAACTGAACGGCTTCTCACATTAATAGAGCAACTCGATATCCAGGCGCCGCCCGGCCAGGGGAAAATCAACGTCTATTACCTTAAAAACGCCGACGCTGAAGAACTGGCCAAGGTGCTTACCAACATTACCAAAAAGACCAAGCAAAAAGGGAGCGCGCGCAACAGGGGCCAGGCGGCGGTCCAGTTGCAAAGCCATGTCACCGTCACGCCGGACAAGTCGAGCAACTCTCTTGTCGTCACAGCTTCCAGGGAAGACTATAAAACAATAAAAGAAGTTATTAAAAAACTCGACAGAAGACGCAAGCAGGTATTTGTCGAAGCGCTTATCATGGAAATAACCACCGACAGGAAGCGCCAGTTCGGCGTCGAATGGCGGTCGACGAAAGATTTTACTGGAAAAGGAGTCGGCGCGATCGGCGGTCTCGATTTCGGTAATATCAACGCCGTGGCACAAAACCCGCTCAACGCACCCCGGGGGCTTTCCATCGGTGTCGTAGACGGGGTGATTAGTTACGCCGGAAAGGATTTTTTAAACCTTGGGGCCCTTATCACCGCGCTCAAGACCGAATCGGGAATTAATATCCTATCCACTCCCAACATTATGACCACCGACAATAAAGAAGCGGAAATCGTGGTGGCCCAGAACGTTCCTTTCGTCACCGGCGTCTCGCAGAACACCGGCGGCTCAACTCTTACCTCGA
>DRJW01000036.1 GCA_011052055.1 Nitrospirota bacterium | reverse complement strand
GGGCCCCAGAAGGGGGGAGGCTAATTGTAGCGCTTATTTTTTCATGATCCCTTCGACCTCAAGGACGATTTTTACCTGGTCGGAGACAACAAGGCCTCCGGTCTCCAGCATCGCGTTGAAGTTGACTCCAAAATCTTTCCGGTTAATTTTTCCCTCGGCGTGGAACCCGGCCCTGTGCTCGCCGCCAAATCCGACTGCCGTGCCCAAAAGCTCGCCTTTCAGGGTTACAGATTTGGTGACACCCTTGATCGTCATATCCCCGATCACAGTATAGTCGTTTCCTTTATGGGTTATTTTTTTCGAGACGAAAGTTATTTTCGGAAATTTTCCCGCGTCAAAAAAGTCAGGGCTTTTTAAATGCTTGTCCCGTTTTGCGGTACCGGTGTTTATGCTGGCGACTTCCATTGCGGCTGACGCCTTTGTCAGGGCCCCCTTGTCGTCCATCTCGAATGACCCGGAAAATTTTTCGAATTTGCCAGCGACATTGCTTATCACCATATGCCTGGCGGAGAAACCGATTGTTGTATGGGCTGGATCAAGATCATAAGTTTTCGCGAAAGCAGGAGCGGCGAAAACGGCAAAAGCTAATAAAAATACAGATAAATAACGTAACATTACTAAATCTCCTTTGGAAAAATATCAACCACTTTGATGTTATAGCATATAGGTAATACAAATATTACCTGATTCCGCGTCTACAGGCTTGTGTGCGAGCCATCGCAATATGGAGGCGTTTTTGTATGTTTGCAGTTGCAAATCGCCACTTCCTTCTTGCTTTCGATCTTGAATTCCAGCGGTGTGAAATCCGTTCCTTTATGAGAGCCGTCACAAAACGCCATCTCCTGAGATTTACCGCATGAGCACCAATGGTAGACACCAGGCTCAAGATTCATTACGGCAGGTTTTTTATCGGCTATTTTAGGCTCACTCATTTAAATTCTCCTTCTTCGTTAATTAAAGTTTTACTCAACAACGCTCAAAACAGCGCCTGTATTTACAACTTCAGTTTCTTACTGAGGTTTTCATAAAGCTCTGAGAACTCTTTCATATCCGGCCACAGCTCCATTCCTTTTTTTAGCGCGGCGGCTCCATGCTCTCTTAACCCTTCCCGCAAAAGTAACAGCGCCGATTGCATATAGGCGTCAGGTTTCGGATACTGGTTTGCTTCTGAATGATTTAAAACTGAGTCGGCGGTGAACCCTGAAGGACGGGCAAGGCTTATGGCGCGCCAGAAGTTTATGAAGCTCTCCTGGCGATAGCCGGATTCGTACAGTTTTTTTATAAGAGCGTCCGAAAGATCGGCCAGGCCGCTCATCTCGCAAAGCCGGATGAAATTATCAGTGATTGCAAAATAAGCGTCTATTACCAGGGGGGACGACCGCTCCGTCATGTTGGTGAAACAATGAACAGCGTCGTCCCATCTTTCTGCGTGATAATGATCCAGCGCTTCATATATATCCACCTCCGGCGTCGGCTCCGCAGTCGCGGGCCCCGGTTGCCGACGTTTACCTTTTTTGTCCACAATCTCCCTGATAGCCTTTTCGTATTCCCGGATTGACCTGTGAACATCGAACCTTTCCTCGACCGTTTTACGAGCCGCTTTTCTCATTTTGTCGATGGCCCCGCTCTCAACCATTTCCACAGCCTGCCTGATTTTCGAGACGACCTCGCTCTGGCTCTCTGCGTTAACGACGAACCCGTCCACACCGTCGGTGACGATTTCGGCAAGCCCCGCGTCGCTCGATACGATGGGAATCGAGCCGCAGGCCATGGCCTCAAGCGCCGCGATTCCCAGGGCTTCTTTTCTGGAAAGGAGGACGAAAAGGCCGGCCTGCCGGTAAAGCGATGGCATATCGCCGACCAGACCGAGAAATTTAACTCTGTCGCTTCCTTGCCCCTCCTGTCCTCTGCCGGCCAGCCATAGCTCTATATCGGGAGCCATGGGGAGTATCTGCTCCTCCAGCTCATCGAGATGGAAGAACATCTCTTTTTCCCGGCGGCCTGCCTGAAGGAGGACTATTTTACCGCCATCTTTGTCTTTTCTCGCGAAGCTGAACTCGCCAAGGTCGATTCCGTTGTGGATGACCAGCGTTTTTTCCTTGTCTGACTGCTCCTTGTTGACAGTTTCAGAAACACAGATAGTCAAATCTATCTGGTCGTAAAGTTGGCCGGGCGCCACAGTATGCATGATTTCAATCAGGGAAGGCGTTTTAGACAAGCGGGCTGATTCACATATCAAAGGCTGGAACCTGTCAACGGAGGAGTAACTCACCACGTCAACGTCCTGCAATAACTTTATCAACTGATCGAACCGGTTTATTCTATCAAGGTAGATGTAATCAACCGAGTCGCCGTATGGAGCGTCACCCGGCTGTTTATCATCTAGAATGACGAATCGCGGATCGAAATATTCCCTTGAAAGATATTTGTAAATGTAATAATCCATTCGCTCCATCCCACCGCCCGCCACGTAAGGACGCCGGGAGACGTGGGCGAGTTTGATTCGTCCGGTTTCGCTCATCTAGGCTTTGCAAGTCATAACGCCAATACCGCCCCGTAAAGTAGACCCGATATGATTTGATATCAAGTATCTTGACATCAAGATAAAAATACATTACATTCAATTTGATGTCCAGAAAAAAAACGGATGATTCGGGAATAAAACTTTGGCTGGTTCTCTGGAAGGCGACTAACGCTGTAAAAGAGAGCGCTTTTGTCTCGATAACACACCTCAATATGTGCATTTCCGATTTCGCGGTTATGGAGCTGTTATTGAACAAGGGGCCGTCTCGTGTAAACGAGATTGGCAAAAAAGTGTTTCTAACCAGCGGCTCTATCACAGCCGCGCTTGACAGGCTCGAAAAGAGAGGTTTTGTAAAGCGGGAAAACGAGCCGGACGACAGGAGAGTAAAGCAGATTGTCCTTACGGTTAAAGGGCGAAAGCTGATACGCTCCTCATTCAGTGAGCACAAGCTTGCGATGGAGGAGGCCGTTTCATCTTTATCCGCCCCGGAGCGCAGGACGCTTATAAAGCTTTTAAAAAAGTTAGGTAAAGGAATAAAAGAAAATGAGAGAAAACCAGCAAACACAAAATAGCTCCCCACTGAAAAAACGCAAAGTTATTAAAATGGCGCAGGGCAAAGAGGTCATAGAGGGGGCGGGCGTCCGGCTTAAGAGAGTTATCGGGAACAATGAGCTTGAGGATGTTGACCCTTTTTTGCTTCTCGACGAATTCAGGTCGGACAAACCGGACGATTACATCGCAGGGTTCCCCACCCATCCTCACAGGGGGTTTGAGACGGTTACTTACATGATCGAAGGATTTATGGAGCATAAAGACAGCACGGGCCGATCGGGTGTGTTAAAACCGGGCGGCGCGCAGTGGATGACGGCTGGCAGTGGGATACTTCATTCTGAAATACCGAAGCAAAAAGAGGGTTTCCTCTGGGGGTTTCAGCTCTGGGTGAACCTGCCTGCGGATAAAAAAATGACCGATCCCAGGTATCAAAACATAGAGCCGGAGGATATCCCCGAATTGCGGACGGATGACGGCGTGGTTATAAAAGTGATCGCCGGAAAAGTTTCAGACACAACCGGGCCGGTGACAGGTATTGAGACCGACCCTTTATATATCGACGTGACTCTTCCACCCAAATGCGTATTCACGCAGAAGGTTCAAAAAGGCCATTCGGCCATTGTCTACATGATCGACGGGGCGGGGCTTTTGGATGATGAAAACAACATGAAAGTGGGGGCCATGACCGGCAGTCTGGCTCTGTTCGGCGAGGGAGACTATATAGATGTAAGCGCGGTGGATAAACCGGCGAGGTTTTTAATGTTGTCAGCCCGCCCTCTTAACGAGCCGGTCACAAGATACGGCCCGTTCGTTATGAATACCAAAGATCAGATTGAGAAGGCTTTCGATGATTACAGGAGCGGCAAACTTGTCTCCGCGACGCCGTAAGCGAAATTGATATGTTTAACAAGGTTTAAATAGCTGGTTTTATATGGGCAAATCGCATTGGCAATTATATTTTGGAATCGCGTTAATAGCGGTATCGGCGGCGCTCTATTTCGCCCATTACCTGCTATTCCATGACGCCCATCATATTTTAATATACCTGGTGGGGGACATAGCTTTTGTCCCGATTGAAGTTCTGCTGGTAACGCTGATAATTCACAAAATGATCGAGGAGAAAGAAAAGAGGAAAATAAAAGAGAAGTTGAACATGGTCGTTGGCGTCTTTTTCAGCGAAATCGGAACGGAGTTGCTGAAGATTATCTCGCCTCTGGATAAAAACCGGGAACAGATAAAAGAAGATATGGTTACGGGAAATGACTGGGGCAGGAAAGATTTTAAAAGAGTTTTGAAAAAAATAGAATCATACAAATTCAAGATTGTAGCCGATGAGAAGAATCTGGAAATATTGCAGACGCTCCTTCACTCGAAAAGAGATTTTCTTATCAAGTTGCTGGAAAATCCCGCTATGCTTGAGCATGACAAATTTACAGATATCCTTCGCGCTGTTTTTCACCTGGAGGATGAGCTGGCGAAGAGAATCAACATCCATGAAATTTCGCCACAGGATAAGGCGCATATAGAAGCCGATATTAAACGCGCATACAAACCGCTGGTTCTTGAATGGGTAAGTTATCTGGAGTATTTGAAAAGACAGCATCCTTACTACTTTTTATTCGCCGTATTGACAAGCCCCTTCAGCAAAAATAATCTGGCGCCTGAAAGTTAAATAGAACACCACCCCTTGATCCCCTCCTCAGTAAGGAGGGGAAAGATTTTAAATCAACCGCGCTACAGCAAATCGTCGTAACCTTTTTTCTTGAGAAGCTCTATCACGCGGCGCGCGTCCTGCGCCTTGTCTTTGTGGCAGACAAGCACGGCGTCGTCTGTTTCTACAATTATGATGTCCTCGACACCGACGGCGGCTATCAGGCGTTTGTCATTGTGAGCGAACACGCCTTTCGAATCAATCGCGATAAACCTTCCTTTGCCGAAGTTTCCATTTTTATCCGGCGTCTCAAGGTCGCAAAGCGAGCGCCACGACCCGACATCGCTCCAGCCAGGGTCGGCTTCGGCGACGATGACTTTGCCGTCAGCCGACGCTTTTTCCATCAGGCCGTAATCGATAGACTCCGACGGGACGGAAGGGTAGACTTCGTTGAAGATTTCCGTAAAACCGGCTCTGCCAACATGTTTTTCTATCGGTTTTAATGCGGACATAAGCTCCGGCATATATTCGAGCATAAGGGTAAGCAGAGTGTCCGCCCGCCAGAAAAACATCCCGGAGTTCCAGTAATATTCGCCGGAGTCTACATATTCCTTCGCCGTTTCGGCGTCCGGTTTTTCGAGGAATTTGTCCACCTTGTAAATGGATTCTGAAATTGCGTCTCCACGCTTTATATATCCGTATCCGGTCTCAGGATAGGAAGGCTTAACGCCAATAGTCGCGAGCCTGTCTGGAGAGGCGTTCAACCGCGCCAGAATTTTATCGACGGTTGCGCGCAGTTTATCTGGTTTTGTGATTACATGGTCTGCCGGTAGAACCGCGATAACGCCATCCGGGTCGCGCTCTTTTACGATCATCGCCGAAAGGGCCACGCATGGGGCGGTGTTGCGCCCTATTGGCTCCACGATTATGTTTTCCGCCGGTATTTCCGACAGCTGGCGCCTGACTTCTTTTTCATGGGAGGCTCCGGTGATTACGATAACGCTTGAAGGCGGAGCCACAGATTTGATCCTGTCGACGGTGGCCTGGATCATTGTTCGCTCACCGGCAATTTTCAGTAACTGCTTCGGCATGCTCTCCCGGCTCAACGGCCAGAACCTGGCCCCCTTG
>DRJW01000035.1 GCA_011052055.1 Nitrospirota bacterium | reverse complement strand
ACGCCCCACCACGAGACGACGCCCAGCAGGGGGAGAGCCATCAAGGCGTAAAGCCAGACAGGGTCGTGAAGCCTCACGGTATGCTTCTCCACTTCGTGACTGGTAAAGCAAGCTCCATAATTATTAAGGCAAGGGCAAGATAGAGTAGCCACATGAACAAATCCGTATGGCGCGCATACAATCGGGTTTTAATATCTGTCTTTTCCAAACGGTCGATTTTTTTATAAATGTCAAGAAGCGCCTGCTCGTCCTCCGCCCGGAAATAACTGCCGCCGGTTATGTTCGCGATGTTGCGGAGGAGTTTCTCGTCTATCATGGTTTGCACCAGGACTTTCCGCTTTCCGAAATTAGGGTCCGTTACGGTTTGGTAAAATGTACCCTCCCTGCCGACGCCGATAGTGTAAACCTTGACGTTGACGGCTCTTGCCATTCTGGCCGCCGTAAGCGGATCAATTGCGCCTCTGTTGTTCATGCCGTCGGTCAGCAGAACCACAATTTTAGACTTTGCCGGAGAGTCTCTAAACCTGTTGGCGGCTGTGGCGATGGCCATGCCTATCGCCGTGCCGTCTTCAATCAAGCCTATTTTAGAGTTACCCAGAAAATTCAGAAGCACAGGATAATCGAGAGTCAAAGGGCATTGGGTATATCCTTGCGAGGCGAACACGACCAGACCTATCCTGTCGTTGGTTCTTCCTCTGATAAATTCTCCAAGAACTTTTTTCGCCGCGTTGAGCCGGTTGGGACGAAGATCGGTGGCGCTCATGGAGGAAGAAAGGTCAAGGGTCAGCATTATGTCGATCCCTTTTGAGATTATTTCCGTCTCCTGATACCCGGTCTGTGGCCGGCTGAGGGCGAGGATCAACAACATAACCGCCGAGAATCTTAAAATAAAAGAGGCGTGGACGGCAAACGGCGAGCGATAGCTTCTAAGCCTGGTAATTAAACCGGTATTGGAGAACCGGACGTTGATCTTCGACCATGGAGGATATTTTAAATAATTATTAAGCCAGAAAGGCAGTATTAAAAGAGCCAGTAAAAACCAGGGATCCTCGAATCTCATCAGTTCTTCTCCCTGGGAAATTCGTCATCCTTTTTTGTCATGTCGATCCATTCAAAAGCCCTCTTAAGAGAATCTTTAGCGTTGGCCGGCGTCGATTTGAAGTTGGCGAATTTTACAAGATCGCACGCCTCCAAAAGGCTGAAGAGGCGCTCGCGTTTTAGTTGTGTCTCAAAACGGTTGTCGAACCTGGATCGAAGCTCTAACGTTGTGCTCTCTAAAGCAAAGACTTCGTACCGCCGCTCCACATATCCGCGCATTATCTCTGAAAGCCTGAAGTAATGCTCTTTATATAATCCTTTGCCGTAAGGGTCATCCTCTTTAAGCTTATTTAGCTGGTCATAGGCTATTTCGTGAGGACCCCTGGATATAATATCGGTTTTGATTATTTTCTTTTTGCGTGAAGAGAATCGGCGCCACAAATAAATCAATAGAAGCAGGATCAGGAGAAAAATGAGCGCCGGTAAAATGTATCTGGAAAGCTTTATAGAAAGGGGCGCAGGAGCCTTTATATCCTTCAGCGTTTGGGCTTTTTCAGTGGCGCCTCTTACTGAAACGATTTTGAATATCGCCGGGCCGGATGCCCTATCAATACGCGCTCCATCTTTACCTGTAACCGTGTAATCTATTCCTGTTATTTCACCGGCGCCTATCTGGTATGACACGATTTCATATTCGACGGTCTGGGTTGTCACCCCGCTATCCGCTGTTACAGGATCGTAAACTGTTCTTGAATTTAGTGTGACGCCTTCCGGCAGATTTAATATTTCTGGAAACTCGGCGCTCTCATCCGGCTTTAGATTAACCGTAAGGCGAACTTTTATCGGGCTTGCTATAGGGCTTGTCGCAGGATTGACGGTAATCAGATGATCGCCATCCACCGCCGCCAACAGAAAGTATAAAAATAAAGTCGCGACTCGTATCATCCGAATCTTCTTCTTTTTTCCCGTAATTTGAAAAATTTTATCAACGGCTCAATGTACGATTTATCGGAGCTGATAACCACCTGATCGACGCTTGCTGAAGCAAGCATTCTGTCGCGATCCCGGTTTTCCTCTTCGATGGCTTTGCTGAATTCAGCTCTCAACCGCCTGTCTGATGTGTCGATAACGATACTTGCCCCGGTTTCCGCGTCCCGCATGGCGATTAAGCCTGTTTCGGGCAGGCTCTCCTCACGAGGATCGCTCATCCTGACCGCTATAAGATCATGCTTTTTAGCCGTCGCTCTTAAAGCGCTTTGATAATTGCCGCTCATAAAGTCTGACACAAGAAATACAATTGATTTTTTGGTTATCACCTTGTTCAGGTAATCGAGGGCGGATACGATGCTCGTTCCGCTTCTTTCAGGCCGGAAATAGAGAAGCTCCCGGATCAGGCGCAGAACATGCGTTCTGCCTTTTTTAGGGGCGATATATAGCTCCACTTTATCCGTAAAAGCGATAAGGCCCACTTTGTCATTATTTTTTATCGCGGAAAAAGCGAGAACGGCGCAAAGCTCCGCCGCAATTTCTGACTTGAACCTCTCCCCGGAGCCAAAATCTCCCGAAGCTGACATATCCACGAGAAGAGTCATTACAAGCTCACGCTCTTCATGGAAAACCTTTATGAAGGGCTCCCCGTACCTTGCGGTCACGTTCCAGTCCATAGATCGGATATCGTCGCCTGGCTGATAGGGCCGAACTTCGGAAAACTCCATGCCATGCCCTTTAAAAATGGAGTGGTATTCACCGCTTAATATATTGTTGACCACTTTGCGGGCCCGGATTTCTATTTCGCGGATTCTGGCGGGCAGATCGGAGACTGCTTTAGAGGTCACGGCACTTCGATCGCATTAAATATTTTTGTTATCAGATCCTCCGCCGTTACATTTTCAGCGTCCGCTTCATACGTGGGTATTATCCGGTGGCGCAAGACATCCATACCAGCCGCCTTTATATCATCGGGGGTCACATAACCTCGATGATTTAAAAAGGCGTGAGCCCGCGCGGCGCGTGTAAGATAAATCGACGCCCTGGGGGAGGCTCCGTATTCGATGAGACTACCAATGTCGAGGCCGTAATCTCCTGGTTTCCTTGATGCGTCCACAATATTTACTATGTAAGCGATCAATTTTTCATCGATATAAATCTGGTTTACAACGCTCCTGGCTTCGATAAGGTTTACCGGCGCCACAACCGGTTTTACATCCGGGGCAGAGCCTGCCGCCATGCGGTGAACTATCTTTATCTCT
Source organism: Nitrospirota bacterium (assembly GCA_011052055.1). Lineage (GTDB taxonomy): Bacteria > Nitrospinota_A > UBA7883 > UBA7883 > UBA7883 > DRJW01. Next base: position 8,034 of record DRJW01000035.1, on the reverse strand, counting down.
TCGTCTTTTGACGGATAATCGATTTTAAGTTTCAGCATGAACCTGTCCACCTGCGCCTCCGGCAGAGGATAAGTTCCCTCCTGCTCGATCGGATTTTGTGTGGCCAGGACGATAAACGGCTCCGGCAGTTTAAAAGTCTGGGAGCCGATGGTGATCTGTCTTTCCTGCATCGATTCGAGCAAAGCGCTCTGCACTTTGGCGGGGGCGCGGTTGATTTCGTCCGCCAGAACAATATTGGTGAACAGAGGGCCTTTTTTGGTTGTGAAAGTGCCGTCGCCGGCGTTGTATATCTCCGAACCGGTAAGATCAGCAGGCAGAAGGTCGGGCGTGAACTGGATTCTCTTAAACCCAAGATCAATGGCTCTGGCCATAGAATGGACCGATAATGTTTTCGCAAGCCCCGGAACGCCTTCCAAAAGAGCGTGTCCATCGCACAACAGCGCGGTCAGCATACCGCCGATCATCCTCTCCTGCCCCACTATGACCCGGCCCACCTCGGTTTGCAAATCGTCCACGAAACGGGACTTTTCCATTACAAGCTCATTAACCGCTTTTATATCAACGCTCACCGTTAAACCTCCAGATTTGGTAAACTCTAATTATAATCGCCACAGGCGCGATTTCAACGAATTCGTATTATAAATCCTTTGGAGCTTATATGGTGAACTGGTTCGAAATTCATGGAAGGCTAATATATTATGTTAAGAGCAAACATTGAACTTGGACGCTATAGGGGCGTCCACGGCTCTGAAGGTCTACAATGTGTAAGATAACCTTTGCTAAATAAAATAGGATGTCCCCTTGCAAAATATACGCGCTCCAATTAATGTGCTTTCATACTTCTAACTTCATTATTCAATAATTACGTTATAAAAAACTCAGTCATGGGAGATATGTTGTCTGTTATGTCAAAACCATCATGTTCTATATAGCAATAGTAGGCAGGCCTAATGTGGGCAAGTCTACACTCTTTAATAAAATTGTGGGGGGCAGGCCTGCGATAGTGGACGGGATTCCCGGTGTCACACGCGACCGGAATATAGCCAGTGTGGAAAAATATGGCAGAAGATTCGGCCTGATTGACTCCGGCGGGTTCGAGCTGAAATCGGAGGATATTATCCTTTCCCAGGCCCAGGAGCAGACCCAGATGGCGATAGAAGAGTCTGATATCATTTATTTCGTGGTCGATGGCAAGGAGGGTATAACACCCATAGATGAGCAGATCGCAAGGAGCCTGCGTAAAGCGGGCAAACAGATACGCCTTGTTGTAAACAAAATTGATAATCCGTCGGTCGAGCCAAAGGCCCAGGATTTCGCCCGGCTCGGATTTTCCGATATCTTTCCGGTCAGCGCGGAGCATTCCATCGGAATAGAAGGGCTTTTAGAGGAGACCGTCCGCTTTATCCCTGAGGAAAAAGATGAGGCTGTAAGCGACGATGAGGTAAAAGATCAGCCTGTAAAACTTGCCGTAGTGGGAAAGCCGAACGTTGGAAAGTCGTCGATGGTAAACAAGCTTCTCGGAACCGGCCGGATGATGGTAAGTGAGATCGCAGGCACGACACGTGACTCCATAGACTCCGAGATCGAAAGGGACGGGAGAAAATATACGTTGATCGATACCGCCGGTATCCGCAGGAAAGCGAAGGTGACGAATAAACTGGAGAAATTTTCGGTGATAATGGCGATCAAAGCCATAGAACGATCCGATGTGGCCCTATTGCTCATAGACGCCATCGAAGGTGTGACCATTCAGGAGACAAAGATAGCGGGCCTTATAGATGACGCTGGGAAAGGGTGCGTGATAGTAGTAAACAAATGGGACATCGTTGAAAAGGACGATAAAACCACGCTGGTATATGAGGAGAAAATCAGGGCGCGTTTAAAATTTCTTTCGCACGCTCCGATCATGTTCGTATCATCGCTGACCGGCCAGCGGCTGGACAAAATATTCGACGTGGTGATGGAAGTTTACGGACAGTGCAGAAAAAGAATAGGCTCCGGCAAGCTCAACTCCATGATGGAGCGCGTGACCCTTAGCAGGCGTCCATCCCTTTTCAGAAATAAAAGAGTAAAAATATATTACGCGACGCAGGCTTCCATCATGCCGCCGACTTTTATTTTTATGACCAACTCTCCGCGCGGAGTCCATTTTTCATACCGCAGATATATAGCCAATCAGATAAGGATCAACGCAGGGTTCGATAAAGCCCCGCTCCGGCTGATTTTCCGGAAACCGTCGGGAAGAAGAACCTATCAGGGGCAGGAAAAATAGACGCGCGGTAAAGGCATGATGATAAGATTACGGTAAAAAGCGGCGCGGGGATGCGATGAGTGAAAAAAAAGCCATAAACCATTATATCTGGCTCATTTGGCTGGGTGTATCGCTGGCTCTGGCGGGAGTGGCGCTTATCGCCATAAACCTTAACCGCACTATTCAGGAGGAAGGGGAACGCGCTTTCCTAAGCAATCTTCAATCAATCTCCGAATCGTCTTCCAAATCTGTCGAGCTTTTTATGGAGCGGGTCATAAGTGAGATTGTGTTCCAGACCCAGCTTGACGCGATACAAAACTATGATACCCCAAAAGTTCACGCTATTTTCAGTAGCGTCCTCAGGAGGCACAACGAAAGAATCTCCCATATGATGCTTTTAGACGGAAATGGCGTTGGGAAAGCCGCAGTCGTTATAAAAGGGCCGGATCCATTCCAGATAAGGCCCCAGATACAGGAATTTTTCAAGGAGACCATGAAAAATTTCAGAGTGAATATTTCAAAGCGGATGTTTAAGTGGAAAGACTATCTCGGCATAGCCATCGGCATGCCGATCTCGCGCAAGCTTGAAAGGGATGAAAAAAGCGGGGAGGGCCCAAGCGCCATATACGCGTCTGGAATGGTTATGGCGCTTCTAAGCGCGGGCGATCTTGTGACCAACCTGATTAAGACGGTCCACATCGAAAAATCGGGGTTCGCCTGGCTTTACACACAAGGAGGCGAAATTCTGGCCGATCCTGTGAATCTTTCATTTTTTCTAAATTCATTATACGGAAGCGCGAATGGCGGTACAGCGCGATTAGGAAAAGAATTTGGCGCTGTCGAGGATGGAGAAAAAGTGAAAGGATGGCATTTTCTTGATGAGGGGAAACGCAACCTCAAAGTTAATATGGGGCTGGAAAACTGGTTTTTATCAAAATCCAGAATAAAGATTCTCGACCAGCAATGGGTGATGGTGGTCGCTTCTCCTCAATCAGAGGCTACCCATCTGCTCAACATCGGTTTTCGTCAATCGGTAATGCTTGTGGCGTTTGTTGTGGTTATATTCCTTACGGGAGGCCTTATGCTGTCCGGTGTCAACAGACGGCTCGCCCGCGCGGAGGAGAAGGCCCTGCTGGCCGCGGAGCTGGAGGAGAAAAACCGCTCTTTAAACGAATTGAACAGAAGGATGGACGAGTTTGTGGCGGTCGTCTCCCATGATATCAGGTCGCCTTTAAATGTTATCAGAGGTTTTATCAAGGTAATCCAATCGTCGCCTGAAGGGGCGAAACTTGAGCGTGAGACCAAAAACATGATGCGATCTTGCAACAGGCTCAGCCAGTTAACCAATGACATTCTGGATATATCCAAACTCGAAGCAGGGAAGATGAGCCTTGCCTACGATCCGATTGTTATCGATGATATCATTATGGAAAGCATGAGCATAATGGAGTTTGCCACCAGGGAAAAGGGATTGTGGACCGTGATAAATCTTGGCGAGGAAACGCAAATGGAAGGTGATTCCAGCAAGCTATTGCAGGTTATTAACAATCTCATTGGGAACGCTGTCAAGTTCACTCCCGACGGAGGCACCATAAAAATATCCAAAGAAGCCTCAAACGGCTCGATTATTATAAAGGTGTCCGATACCGGCCCAGGGATTGATGACGAGGATAAAGGCCTTGTGTTCAGTAAATTCGAGCAGGCCAGAAGAATCCATCAGGGGGTGGAGCCGGGATCGGGGCTGGGGCTTTCTATATGTAAAAGTATCGTCGAATTGCACGGGGGGTCGATCGGAGTAATCAGCAGTCCGGGGAAGGGCTCGACGTTTGAGATCACGCTTCCTGTAAAACGGGCAGGCTAGGAAAATCCTGATAAATATAGTATAAAATAGTCAACAGGAGATATGGGAGCTAGGGAAACAAGATGAGCGATCAAAAAAAGGAAAGAAAATATCCAAGGGTGGAGAAACTATGTTTCACCGCCGTCAAAGCTTATGGTAAAAATGGCGAACTGGAAAAAGGCTATACCGCAACGACTCTGAACGTCTCCGAAGGCGGGATGCTTGTGGAGGCGGAGAATCCGCTTCCGCATGTGGCGGAGTTCGATCTTACCCTCGCGCTGGACGATGAGCTTATTAAGCTTAAAGGCGAAGTGGCGCATCTTAAAAAAAGGGAAGACGGTCTGGTTGAGATGGGGTTTAGATTTATTGATATCGGAGATGAAGAGCTTAAGATACTGCAAAACGCATTAAAAGCAGAAAAGTCGTCCTGAGATATATTTCTGAATCCACCCCTGGTAAAGCCTGTTTTATTACAAGCCACAGGCAGATATCTGTTTCAATTCGCTGTGTATGCGGCATTCCTATGATTCGAAATGAAAATTATCTATTTAGTGACGGAAGACTGGTATTTCTGGTCACACCGTTTGCCTATAGCGCGGGCGGCAAGGGAAGACGGCTATGAGGTTGTCATCGCCGCGCGCGTTGTTGACTATGGCGAAAAAATCAGGAATGAAGGTTTTGAGCTTATTCCTCTGAAGCTCGACAGGCGAAACATAAATCCGATCATGGAGCTTGCGGCGCTTCTGGAAATTATCCGCATATATCTGCGCGAAAAGCCGGACATAGCCCATCACGTGGCGCTCAAGCCAATTGTATACGGCTCAATAGCCGCCCTGATAGCGCGAGTCCCGGCCACAGTCAACGCGCTTGCAGGGCTGGGGCATTTGTTTACAGCCGAAGGAGTAAAGGCGTCCATCGTCCGCGCTTTTTTGAAAAACCTCCTGAGCCTGTTCCTAAGGCGCAAAAGCGCCTGCGCGATCTTTCAGAACCCGGACGATCTCGGCCAGTTTGTGAGGAACGGAATTGTAAGCGACAATCAGGCGGAGCTAATAAAAGGCTCCGGTGTTGATACTGACGTATTCAAACCGGCGCTTAAAGCGCCCGGTGGTGATCCGATTGTCTTGCTGTCGTCGCGCATGATCAGGTCGAAAGGTATGGAGAATTATATTGAAGCCGCAAAAATTCTAAAAGAGCGCGGCGCAAAGGCGCGCTTTGTGATGGTAGGAAAGCCTGACAGTGGGAATCCAGAGTCAATACCGGACGAGCAGTTGCGCAAATGGAATGACGACGGAGCCGTTGAATATTGGGGATACAGAAACGATATACTCGAAGTATTGCAAAGCGCGGCAATCGTCGTATTGCCGTCGGTTTACGGTGAGGGAGTGCCAAAATCCCTTATTGAGGCCGCTTCGTGCGAAAAACCTCTTGTCGCGTACGACATCCCGGGTAGCCGCGAGATAGTTCGGCATGAAGTCAACGGACTGCTGGTCTCTGCGCGTAATGTGGAGTCTCTAGCCAATGCAATCTATAAACTACTTGAAGACAGTCAGCTTTGCGCGAGGATGGGCAGGGAAGGGCGCCGAATAGTAAAACGGGAATTCTCGGAAGAGATTGTTATAGAGAAAACACTCTCTCTTTACAAAAACATGGCGGCCAGTTGAAGACAGCTACTGCGGCAAAGTCTGCGCCGGTATATTTTATCTGACAATATCATTCGCCGCGCAGTTATCCATCTACTTATATGACTGAATCGTGTTGTGGAAATTGCGCGATGTTAGTAATATTACGCCAATATTAGGGAGTTCAATGGGCAATGTTATCTAAATACCGGTTTTATCTTGATGAAGATGAAAAAGCGGTAAATCCTGTATGGATAACGGGTCTCGTCACGCTCATGGGTGTTCTGGTTTACCTTTTTTCAATACAAGAAACCGTCACTGCGATAATAATTATTTTCTTTTTCGCTGTTGTTACGGTCGCCAACCCGATAAACGGCGTTTTTGCCATTTTAATCACGACTCCGTTTTTCCTGAGTGTCTCATACAGACCATTTTTCTATATGATCGACATCTTTGTGTTGGTAGTGATTTTATCAGCAGTAGCGCGCTGGCTTATTAGCAGAAAGCCGTTTTCGTTTCCGCTTAAGTATCCTGTTCTTTTTTTCGTCACAGCGGCGGCGGTGAGCCTGCCGCTTGATGGAAAGGAATTTGTCTACGAGTATTGGACAAGAAGTCCTGAACGGATTTTCAACACGTGGCTCCAGTACCACCAATTATCGTTAACAAATTATCTACGCCTTCTTTCCGATATCGCAAGCGCCGCGGCTCTTTATTTTATAACGTATAATTTTTGGCCCCGCAAAGAGGAAAAAGCGGCGCAAATGACAATTACCGCTTTTCTAATCATGGCGGTCGCTATATCCATCGCCGGCATAATCCTTTTCTATCTGGCGCCAGAGGGAAGGCCGGACAGATATTTGACTCTATCTCTTAAAAAAATAAATAAAGGAGTAAGCGCGTTTGCTTTTAATACGCCTATTCTTGTCCAGTACATGGCGGTAGCCATCTTCATGTCGGCGGGAGCGCTCATTTTCCGTCCCGCCAATTCAGGCAAGACCACTTTACTTTACATTCCAGCTATCGCGCTCTTTAGCCTTGTGACATTTCTCACGGTGCAAAGAGCCGGGTTCATTTTTATTCTTGCTCTTGCCGTAATTGTGACGGTGATCCTTATTCGCCGCCATACCCGGCCGAAAATACGCCTCGCTATTTATATTCTTCTTCCTGTGACCATCATTGGCCTGACGCTTGTAGCCGATGCGTTCATCCTGGACGGAAGGTTAACGAAGTTTTATTACTATTTCACTCAAGAGTCCAGGCTCAAGCTTTGGAAAGCGGCTATAGGAATGGCGGGTGACTATCCGGCGCTTGGAGTCGGCCTTGGCAGATACACATATTTTTTCCCTGATTACTACACATACGAAGGGCTGAACCTTCAATATTATAGAAATCATTACTGGAACGAGTTCGGAACCTTACGGGTCGACGCGCACAATTACTATCTCAACTTCTTGGCGGAGCGCGGGCTTGCCGGCTTGCTCTCGCTTTTCGCTTTATTAGGCTCGGCCGGATACGCGCTCATCAAATTCATAAAATCCGGCCCTTCGCGTGTGAGATCGGGATTGTCAGCCAGTTATGCGTTGGCGATAACCGCTTTGCTGGCTCATGCCATGTTTAATTATGTTTTTAACGTGCGGCCCTTTCAACTTGTTTTCTGGATATCGCTCGCCATACTGGGAAAGATGGTTTACCCGCAGTTCGAATCTATAACACCAAAACGCAAAACTGTTTTTGCCGTTACGGCCATTTTGATTCTCGGTTTGGCCTTTCAGGCGTCCCTTCTCTGGTCAAGGCCGGTAAACCTAAACTACTTTAACGGGTTTTACCAGTGGGAGAAGCAGGCGGATGGAGGCAAAGCTAGATGGATGGGGAATAAAGCGGTGTTAAATGTTAAAGTGGAGGGCGATTCGCTGATACTTCCAGTCTCTGTTCCTTTACCAGGCCTGGATAAAAATCCTCAGAAACTTGTCGTATGGTTTGGCGATTATAAAACCGGAGAAATCTTTAATGACAACAGGTGGAGGAATATCGTAATTCCTGTAAAAGCTGAAAGAGAATCACATGTGATATTGTGGCTCAAAACTGATTACGCTTACAATCCGCTTAAGATGAAAACAGGAGGCGATAAAAGGGACCTTGGAGTAATGGTGAAGAATATCGAATGGCGGAAAAAATAAATTGTTTCATGGCAATACCGCAGAAATGGGTGAAGTCGGTAATATGAATTCAGGTTTAATAACAGGGCAAAAATATCTATGATAGGTCGCTTGAAATGTTCAGGGATAAACGGCTCTGCCAGCCAGGGGTCTTTGGGAAATATCGGT
>DRJW01000034.1 GCA_011052055.1 Nitrospirota bacterium | reverse complement strand
GTACCGCCATTTTTCAAGAATGAAAAGCGCTTGAAAAATGAGGAAAAGCGGAAACCGCGTTTTTCGCTTTTCCTGCTGAAAAAGCCAGGGAAGGATTTTTTCAGCAGACTGTTAGTTAAGCCGCCAGTCCTTTTCGATCCGGTTTATCTCGGCGTCCCGAAATTCCCTGTTCAGGTAGGAATTGCTTGTGATCGCCTCGCGAAGGCGCGCCACATAGCGGTCTTTTTCATCTTTGAGCGATTTTTCAAGGTCGGCCCGCTTGCTCATGATCTCCGAGATAAGCTCCTGGCGGCGTTTGTATTCTTCCGTCTTCATTTCCACGTTTAAAAGATCGAGCCTCTTTTGCTCTTCGACAGCGACTTCTTTTTCCAGCATCTGGAGATGGGCGTTTTTCTCTTTCTCCATTTCGACATCCAACTTTTTGAGCCGCTTAATATGAGTCTCCTTGAGCTCGGCTTCCATCCCGGCTCGTTTTCTTTCCATTTCCGCTTCCATCTCCGCCCTGATTTTCTGTTTTTCGCGAGGCCTCGCGCTTTCCAGTTCGGCGCGGAACATGCGCTCCAATTTCATCTTCTCGAACTTTCCTTCATGCCGCGCCTGCTTTAATATCTGGTCGGCCTCTTTGCGGCCTGATTCTTCTATTTGCCGGCGCCTCAGCTCCCTTTCGGTCTCCAACTCCTCGCGCATTTTTTCTCTCAGCCCGATTCTCAGCTGATCTATCTCATAATGAGCCCATTCCTTTTGCCGCTCCCAAAGCTTATTGCGCCTTTCATCCAGAGATTTGGTCATTATCGACTCATTTGTCTCATATTCTCTGTTGAGATTGTCGAGACGTGTTGCTTTTTCCTCGGCCAGTTCGATGGAATGGCGGCGTTTGAGATCGATACGAGCGTTTTCAATTTCACGCTCCATCTCCTTGCGCCGCAACAATTTTTCATCCGAAATCTGGAGGATTACTTCACGCAACGCTTTTTCCTTTTCGAGACAGACCGCCTCGCGGGTTTTTGCCATAAGTCTCTCTTTTTCCGCCGACGCTTCGTGGCGCGCCTTGGAGGCCATGAGCGATTTTTTCCGCTCCAACTCTTTTCGGATACTGTCTACGGCTTCGAGCTTCTTTTTATCCAGCCTTGCTTTTACCTGCTCTAAAGCTGTCCGGTTGCGGTCTTCAATCCTGCTTTCAAAAAGAGCTTGCCTTGTGGTCTCTTTCTCAGCCCATTTTGCCTCCAGAAGGGCCATGCGGCGGTCTTTTTCCTCCATCTCCCAGCGCAATATTTTTTCAATGCTCAAGTTCTTAAGCTTTTCTATTTCTGATTTGAGCTTGTCGACCGCCGCGAGACGCCGCTCTTCCACGCGCTTTTTCATTTCGATTTCCTGGCGTGTGATCCGGGGCCGCATCTCCGCCATGAATTCGGCGCGAACTTCCCGTCTTTCTATCTCAAGCTGTCCCACCAGCCTGCGGCGCGCGGCTTCTTCTTCGGCGATTATTCTCTCGGAAAGCTCGTTACGCAGAATTTTCTCCTCGTCTTTCAAAGACTCATTGAGATTGTGCTTTAGCTCCGAGCGCTCGGCTTTTAATTTCTCTTCGATAGCGGAGAGCATCGATTCTTTGATTCTTCTGACTTCCTCCCTTGTGCGGTCGAGCCAGCGTCCCCTTATCTCCTGCGACTCATGGTTTAGAGCTTCTTTCATTTCCTGACGCAGACCAGTTATCTCCTCTGAAAGATCATTAATACGATTTTGCCTTTCGAGCTTTAGCGCGTCGTCCATGGCTTTATCTTTTTCTTTTCTAAGAGCGCTAAATTCGCTTTCCATAAGCTCAAGCCGGGCGTTTTTATCCTCTTGAACCCTGTTAATCATCTCGCCGGACATCTGCTCGTAGAGCGCCTGCGAATCTTTTTTGACCTCCTCGAATTTTCTTGATTTTAGCTCCAGGATTTTCCTTTCAGCCTCATAAATGCTGTTATCTCTATCGAGTTTGATTTTCCGCGTGGCTTTCAGGTTGAAATCGTGAATGCTTTTTTTGATTAAAGCTTTTTTCCTTTCCATTTCTTTCCGCAGATGACCGTTGGCTTTGGCCCTGGCGTTTTTCTGCTCAAGCATAAGCTCGCGCTCGAACCCGGCTATCCTCTTGCTTCTGTCATCGGCCAGCTCCTGGATCAACTCGGATGTTTTGGACTGCCGGGATTTGTCTATTTCATTGTTCATCCGGTTCGCCAGCATCTCCCGCTCAAGGGCTATCTTTTTATTCAAAACCGAGCGCAGGTATTCGCCGTGCCGGACATATTCAGTGTCGAAACTGGAAGTAAGCCTCATTATTTCCCGGTGAGCTTCATCGACAAGGTTTTTCCGCAAAGTTTCAGCTTCGGCGACGGCGCCGCTTTTTAATTTTCTCCTGGCTCTTTCTATCTCGGCGCGTAAAAGCTCGTTTTCAGCTTCGCGTATCCTTTCCGTCTCCCGGCTGTTTTCTTCTATCTTTTTCTCACGATCACCCTCAAGCTCTCTCCACACCATCTCCTTGATGCTTTCAACTTCCTTCGCAGAATTGGCCCGTATCTCCTTCTGGCGAAGTTTGTTCTCTTTCGCGAAAGTTTTTTCCATTTGCGCCCGTCGCGCCCGCTCCTCACGGGCCAGCGATTCTAAAGCCAGAGCGCGGGCTTTCTCAATTTCACCGTCGAGTTTCCACAAATGGCGCTCTTTTACAGACTCCATCTCATCTTCAAGATCCTGGAATCGTTTCTGGCGGCGGGATACAATTTCCTCTTCGAGGCTTTCGAGCTTCGTCCGCTCTATACGCCGGATTGACTCCTCTACCTGGCACACCCTCTCACTTTCGAAATCCTCAGCTTCCTTGTCCAGTCTGCGTGTTGTATCTTCGCGCTCCCTGTTCAACTCTGTTTTCATCAGGCCTCTTGCGCGGTTATAATCCTCCTGAAGCTTTCCTTCCAGCTCCGCTTCGAGCTGGTGATGATATTTTTTCAGCTCTCCTTTTATGGCTTCGCGGCGCTTTGCCCTCAACTCCTCCAGCTCTTCTGTTATCAATATCTCTTTTTGGGCGCGAGCAGACTCAAGCTCGACCTCCATTCTGCTGACAGCGCTGCCTTTTTCCATTTCGAGCCGGCGGCTTTCTTTATCGAGAGCTTTTTTATTAATCACGATCTCATCGAGACCTGTCGCCCTCGAAGCGACATTCCTGAAAATTTCATGAACTGTCGATGAAGGGTCGAGATAGGCTACCGGGCTTTTGTTGAGCGACATGCCGGCAAGAAGCGCATCTTCAGGGATAAAGCCAAGATAGACAATCTCCATCCCTGTGACGCTCTGAAGCGTTTTTTTAATATCTGGCCCGAATTTCAGGTGGTCACCGGTTTTGACCCTGTTGACAAGAATATGGGCCAGTGGCCGGTTGGCAAGTTTGGTAAGTTTTTTAATAAGCGCGGGATTTGAAGTGATCTGTTTTCTTACTTCGTCGATAAAGGTCGATCCTCTCCATTCGTTATTCATTTTTAGCAGGGCCGCTTCTTTTTTCACCAGCGGTGTTTTGCGAAAACCGGTTTCGACCGCCCTTGCGGCCAGGTTGAGCATAAGGCGCTTAAGTGAGGCGGTTGACGTTCCATCCGGCTCAGTCAACACCAGCGGGATATCGGCGTTAAGGAAGTAATCGAGTTTCACATGGTCTGAAATAAGGCCCAGATCAAAAATCACATAATCGGCTCCAAGCCGTGAGAATTTCTTAATCAGGTTTTTTTTAAGCCGAAGCGATTTATCGGTGAAATTGAAAAAATCGATTCCGCTTTCAACAAGTGAAAGATTGTAAAAAGGAGTTTTTCTTACCGCTTTTTTAAGTGTTTTAATTTTTCCGGACAAATAATCTTTTATAGTGTGCCCGGCCTTATCCATTCCCAGAAGGTTTCTCAACGGACGGGAGCCGAAAGCCAGATCGACCAGAATCGCATGTTTGCCGGTCAGAGCCAGAGTCGCGGCCAGATTGACAGCGGTTATCGATTTACCAGAACCGCCTGAAACGCTCGAAATTGCGATAGTAGACGCTATCTGCCTCAACCTGGCTTTTTCGGCTCCCGGCTGATTGTTCGCGCCCGACTGGACGGATATGCCTGGATGATCCAGGCTGATGTCCGCTTCGTCCGCAAGATCGCTCGCGCCCGGACGAAAAGAGCCCTCATATAGAGCCATCTTCACAAGACTCCCGAAGAAAGAGATTTATCCACCACTAACAACCTTGATTATAATAGGTTACGGAATCCATGTCAATTGGCGGGCATATGGAATAAAATGTCTTTGCAACAGATTTAATTTGATGTTAAATTGAACTTTTTAAGGCCGATTCCGTCGGATAGGCTTTTTTTGCCGAGGTTTTTTATTAAAATCCCATAGGCTTGAAAGTTCAATCCGCTTGCCTCATGCTTTTCAATCATTTCCTTTCGGGGTTTGACGAAAGACGGAGCGAGCGTGGTTTAATTGAAAGAAGTTGATGAAACGTATTGAAGACTGCGAAGAGCTGGCAAAAATAGCCGACGAGCTTCGCATTGACATACTTGAGATGCTCCATACAGCCGGATCGGGCCACACAGGCGGGTCTTTATCAGCGATTGATATTTTAACCGCGCTATATTTTTCTAAAATGAATCATAAACCAGGGATGGAAAACGGCGCTGAAAGAGACAGGTTCGTGTTAAGCAAAGGGCATGGCGCCCCGGCGCTCTACGTCACTTTGGCGCGTTGCGGCTATTTCGATAAAAGTGAGCTGGCCTCCCTGAGAAAGCTTGGCTCGATGCTCTCCGGCCATCCATACAGCCCTTCTACGCCGGGAGTGGAAGTCACCACCGGATCGCTTGGGCAGGGGCTTTCGATAGCCAACGGAATGGCCCTGGGGTTAAAGCTTGACCAGAGTAAAAGCGTAATTTTCTGTCTTATGGGGGATGGCGAAACGCAGGAGGGGCAGGTTTGGGAAGCGGCGATGACATCCGCTCATTACAAGCTCGACAATCTGGTCGCGATTTTAGACAACAACGGTCTGCAAATTGACGGGTTCGTCAAGGACGTGATGGGCATAGAGCCTATCGGCGACAAATGGAGGGCTTTTGGATGGGAAGTCATAGAGATCGACGGACACGATATGTCAGCGTTGCTTGGGGCCATAGATAAAGCTGTGGCGGTCAAAGGCAAGCCCTCGCTCATATGGGCCCATACGGTAAAAGGCAAAGGCGTGTCGTTCATGGAGAATAAGGCGAGCTATCATGGAGCCGCCCCTACGGCCAAAGAGCTTGAGATGGCTAAAAAAGAGTTAAACCCTGCCTGATTGGCGGGCTCAAATGGTTAATAATAAACTGTAATGACATCTGATAAAAAATCGCTGAGGGACGCATACGGCGAGATTCTTGTCGAGCTTGGCTCGCAAGACCGCTCCATAGTAGTCCTCGACGCCGACTTGTCCGGCTCTACGCGCACCTCTAAATTTGCGAAGAAATATCCGGAGCGGTTTTTTAACATGGGAATAGCAGAGCAGGATATGATTTCGACCGCCGCCGGTTTAGCCGCCGTCGGTAAAATCCCGTTCGCTTCTACGTTCGCGGTTTTCGCGTCTGGAAGAGCGTGGGATCAGGTGCGGCAGTCGGTATGCCTTTCGAATATGAATGTGAAGATAGTGGCGTCTCATGGCGGTATCACCGTCGGTGAGGATGGGCCTACGCACCAGGCGCTGGAGGATATTGCGCTTATGCGTATAATGCCCAACATGACTGTCATTGTCCCGGCGGACGCGCATGAGACGACATCCGCGATGAAAACTATCGTAAAGACCAGGGGGCCTGTCTATTTAAGGACTGCCCGTGACAAATTGCCTGTTGTTACCGATGAGGGCTTTGAGTTTGATATCGGCAAAGGATCGGTCGTGCGTGACGGCCCGGACGCCGCCATCATAGCCTGCGGTTATATGGTCGCCAAATCGCTGGAGGCCGCTGATCTGCTGGCAAAAGATGGAATCATGGCGGCGGTTGTGAATATGTCCACCATCAAGCCTTTAGACACCGGTCTTGTGGCTAAAATGGCGGCGTCTACAGGCGCCATTGTCGCTGCAGAAGAGCACTCTATAATAGGGGGGCTTGGCTCTGCCGTCGCCGAAGCCGTCTGCGAGGTGGGGCCTGTTCCCGTCATTCGCGTCGGGATGAAAAAACCGGTGGGTCAGTCGGGAAAACCGGAGCAATTGCTCGATCATTACGGGATGAACGCTATAAGCATAGCAGACGCCGTCCATAAGGCCGTTTCCATGAAAAAAGAGCCGGTAAGTAACGCCCAAAGCTGATAGGATAGAAAAATGTCAGACAAAGTAACAGAAGGTAAAGTGAAGAATCATTCCAGAAAGACTGGCCGTTATTCGATCGCGGCTCTTTTTATCGCGTTTGCTTTTGGCATAGCTTTAGGCGCGCTCAAGTCCAACAATGTGATGGCGGTTGTTAAAACCTATGACCAGCTAGAGGTGTTCGCCGACGTTCTTTCACTAATAGAGACTAATTATGTGGATGACGTGAAACCATCGAAGCTGGTCGACGGGGCCATTAACGGCATGATGAGGGCGCTCGATCCACATTCGAGCTACATGTCCCCGGAAATGTATAAGGAAATGCAGGCCGAAACGGATGGTGAGTTTGGAGGTATCGGGATAGAGATTACGATTAAAGACGACATACTCACAGTGGTGGCTCCTATTGATGACACACCGGCCGCAAGCGCCGGAATAGAGGCGGGCGACAGGATCGTCAAGGTGAACGGGGAATCGACTTTCGACATGAACCTTATGGAGGCTGTGCGTAAAATGCGCGGCAAAAGAGGCGAGTCTGTGACCATAACGGTAATCAGGAAAGGGCTCGATAGGCCGAAAGATTTTAAAATAGTAAGAGACATCATAAAAGTCACAAGCGTGAAAAGCACAACGCTCCCAGGCAAATGGGGATATGTCCGTCTCCGGTCGTTCAGCAGAGACGTGGGGGCCGATCTTCGCAAAGCGTTAAATAAATTCAAACAGGAAGGCTTCAAAGGGCTGGTTCTCGATTTGCGTAACGATCCGGGCGGGCTTTTGAACCAGGCGGTGGCGGTGTCGGAGCAGTTTTTAAGACGGGGCGAGCTCATTGTTTATACCAGGGGCAGAATGCCGAATCAGAACCTGG
>DRJW01000033.1 GCA_011052055.1 Nitrospirota bacterium | reverse complement strand
GTAGTTATTACTACGCTTGCGGCTATTTTGTCTCGCCGCCTCGCCTGACGACTTTTCGCTCGATTTCGCTACGAAAGCGCTTTTTAGAGGTTCCCTAAATCTTCTCTTTCGCCTGCTCGATGGCGCACCGGTTTTTCCCCAGCTCCCACTGCTCCATTTTTTCTTCATCCGCCTCCAATAACCCCAGGTTGGCTTTGCGCATCTTCTGGTAGGCTGAAGGCTCTTCAGGCAGGTTTTTCAGAATTTGCCCGGCGAACTCTTCCTCGTCTTCGATGGCCATTAAAGGATTCGATTTTCTTATCTCGCCAAGGCTCCCCGACACTACTCCGTTTCGGTCATACTCTCTGCCTCCCCTGGTATGAGACGGAAGTATCAACGTCTTGTCCGGCAATTTTCTGAGCCTGGAAATTGTGCGGAACAAATCTTTAACCCATACCGCCGCCTGTCCGCCCAAATCTGGCCTGCCCATGCTTGAGATAAACAAGGTGTCGCCTGTGAACAAGACTCTATCGTCGAGCAGAACGCAGGTTGAGCCTGGCGTATGGCCAGGGGAGCTTAACGCCACAATTTTAATCGATGACGAGCCGATGGAAAACTGTTGTCCGTCTTTTAAAGCGACGTATTGGGCGCTCGCCCCATCCATATCGTCGGCGCTCAGATAATAGCCGGCTCCTGTGGTTTTGCAAAGCGCGGCGGCGCCGGATATATGGTCGGCGTGGAGATGAGTGTCGAAAACATATTTCAGCTCAAGCCCCTCGTCTTCAAGAAACGACAGGTATTGATCGATATGCCTTGCCGGATCCACGATGGCGGCCTCGGAGCCGGAGACGATAATGTAAGAGAGGCATCCTTTGCCCACCCGGTTAAACTGCATCACTTTGAGGCTCCCCTCCCGCCAGGCGGTGACCCTTGAATAAACCAAACCCCATGCCTTCATGCCGCCAGTTACGTTGACGGCGTTGTAACCTTCTTTTCTTAATATATCCGCGACATAATCGCTGGCGCCTCCTTTCCCGCAAAGCGCTACCACCTTCCTGTCTTTAGGCACTTTCGGGATCACTTCTTCGGGGACTTCGATAAAATCAATATATGGGATGTTAAGCGTTTCGGGCGTTTCGATATCCTCTATCCGCCATGATTTATAGTCCTCTTCATTTCTTACGTCGAGAATAAATAAAGAGGGATCGGAGCGCAGACGGTTAAACAAGTCTGTGGCGGAGATTGGCTCGTTTTTTTGTTCAGACATTTAAAATTCTCTGTGCGTTGTATTTATTATATTGATTCTAATTTAGGCGAAAGGATTTAATAAATCAGATGAGATTTTTTATCTTACCTTTTTACAATCGGTTATAAGAAAATAAGAATGGGCTGAAAATGGCCACTTGACCAGATGTCAACTACAGGTGCGACTTTATGATGTCGTGCAGACGCAAAATTCCGACCGGTTTTCCATCGTCATCGACAACGGGCAGGATCGACAATTGTCTGTCGCGATTCTCCATTATCTCGATCGCTTCGGCGGCGGATGCGGTAAGCTTTATAACCGTTGGATTTTTGGCCATAACGTTTATGACCGGATCGTTAAGGGCGCTCGATTTATCTTTAACCATGATTCTTTTCAGGTCTCCGTCCGTCAGGACTCCTGCAAGTTTCCCATCCGCATCGACGATATTGACACCGCCAAGCCTGCACTCCACCAGTTCGACAACGGCGTCCCTCAAGGCGCTGGAGCCTTTTACCACCCGATTGGAGTCGGGGCCGAGCATGTCGGATACGGTGGCGGTAAGCATAAAGCCGAGCATGCCCCCCGGATGAATTCGGGCGAAGCTTGCGGGAGTAAAGTCTTTGGCCACGATAAGAGCGGCGGCGATGGCGTCGCCTAATGTCATGGTCACGGTAGAAGATGTCATCGGAGCGAGGTTTAAAGGGCATCCCTCCGACATCACCAGCGTGGGCAGGGCGACATCAGCTTGTTTAGCCAGGTCGGATGTTAACTCGTTGGTAAACGTGATAATTTTATTTTTCTGGCTTTTCAAGAAAGGGATGATGTTCAACACATCTTTTGTCTGGCCGCTTTTGGAGATCAGGATCGTAACGTCCGAAGGGCGGATGGCCCCCAGGTCACCGTGCAGGGCATCGCCTGCGTGTATATAGTTGGCCGGCGATCCGACGCTTGTGAATGTGGCGGCTATTTTCCGGCCTACCAGGCCAGATTTTCCAATGCCGATAATATAAATTATACCTTCGCACTGAAAACATATCTCTACCGCTTTTTCAAATTCAGGTGAGTGTATGACTTTTAGAAGACGTTTTAACGCCTCTGCGCCTTCGCTCGCCACTTTCGACGCCGCTTGAACGGCGTCGAGCATTCTCGATTTGTTCATCAGGCGGGCCGCGTAATAAATTTTGAGGGATCCAACCCTGCGAGTTTGAGGTCGGATTCAACCATTTCTTCGATCAGTTCGCCAAAACTTATTTTAGGCGCCCATTTCAGTTTCGCCTTGGCGTACGACGGGTCTCCCAAAAGAGTCTCGACTTCGGCTGGACGTCTGTACGCAGGATCGATCGCCACCAGAGTCCGTCCATCTTTTTTGTCCACACCGACTTCGTTTATACCTTCGCCCCGCCACTCGATATCTATTCCGCAGATTCCAAAAGAGCGCTCCACAAAATCCCGGACGCTATACTGCTCGCCAGACGCCAGGACGAAATCCTCCGGCTCGTCTTGCTGGAGCATCAGCCACATTCCCTCCACATAATCTTTAGCGTGCCCCCAATCACGTTTGGCGTCGAGATTGCCCAGGTGCAGTCTATCTTGAGTCCCCTTTAAGATACTGGCGAGGCTTAACGTGATTTTACGGGTCACGAAATTCTCACCGCGCCGTGGCGACTCGTGATTGAACAGGATGCCGCTACATGCGAACATATCGTATGATTCGCGGTAATTTACGGTGATCCAGTGGCCGTACAGTTTAGCCACGCCGTAAGGACTGCGCGGATGGAACGGAGTCTTTTCATTCTGGGGAACTTCGACAACTTTTCCATACAGCTCGCTTGTGGAGGCCTGGTAAAAGCGGGCGCTGTCTTTAAGCCCTAGCGCTTTGATAGAGTCGAGTATTCGAAGGGGCCCAAGAGCGTCCGCCGCTCCGGTATATTCCGGCGCCTCGAAACTGATCGCCACATGGCTTTGCGCGGCGAGGTTATACACCTCATCCGGCCTGATTTGCCCCATGAGTTTATTAATACTTAAAGAATCTGTAACGTCACCGTAATAGAGACTTATTTTGTTGCTCGCCATATGGTGGTCGGTGTGAAGATGCTCTATCCTGCCCCTGTTAAAACTAGAAGAGCGGCGAACCAGCCCATGAACCTCGTACCCTTTTTCTAAAAGAAACTCGGCCAGGTAAGATCCGTCCTGCCCGGTGATCCCGGTAATCAAAGCTTTTTTCATAAAATCGTCCATCAGCTCATAAATTAAACGTTTAATTATATACTCCCGCCAGCGCAAGGCCACAACCAAATTGGCGCTTTTATGCTGGATTCTACTGTTATAGAATCAAATTACCGCTATTATCAGGATTTATATTTATGTCAGAGAAATCAACTGGAATTTTAACCAGGATATACAGATTTACACGCGCCCTTTTCGCCATGCTGGGCATTCTGTTTTTTATCATGATCGTATCGGCCGTTACCGGCTATTACGGTCATGGAACCAGGTGGCTGGCGTCGGCGGAATATTCGCCAGACTGCGATTATATTCTTCTTCTTCCCGCCGGGGCCATCCCAAGCCCAACCATGCTGATGCGCGCTTACAAGGCGGCGAGTGAATGGAAAAAAAATCCGTCTGCGAAAATAATTATTTCTCACCTGACAAAACCGCCCCTTTTAAAGTCAACCATATGGAGCATAAGAAACGAGCTTGTGTTCCGGGGCGTGGACGCGAAGGCTATACTTCTTGAGAAAAAGGCGACGAACACCGGTGAGCACGCCAAATATATAAAAGAGGCGGGGTTCGGCGATCCCGAAAAAGATAAGTACCTGATCGTAACTTCACCCACACATATAAAAAGATCGGTGATGGCTTTTAAGGCGGTCGGATTCAAGCATGTCTACGCGGCCGGAGCGGTGGGAAAAGCCACGAAGGAATATTTGGGTGGAGGCCGGTTCATCCGGTATAACGTCTGGTACTCGCTGATGCATGAGATTGAAATGGTAAGAGAATTCGTGGCGATAGGGTTTTACATTCTTACGGGGCGGGCGTAAAACACGCGAGTTTAAGAGTAATTGTCCTTTCATTAGATTGCTTGACAATTACCGACCAGGATTATCTTAATCACGAACATGATAATGCCAGGTTCCCTTAACCTTACGGCTATAATGGGAAAGTATGGAACATATTGCGATGACTGTGGCCGGGTCCGACTCCGGCGGCGGGGCCGGAATTCAGGCGGATATTAAAACTTTTGCGGCGCTTGGAGTTTATGGCGCAAGCGTAGTCACGGCGCTGACCGCGCAGAACACATGTCAAGTCGCCGGAGTTCATCCATCCCCGCCCGATTTCGTAGCGTTGCAGATTGAGACGGTTTTAAGTGATATACCGGTTAAAGCCGTGAAGACCGGGATGCTTTATAGCAGAGAGATAATCGAAGCGGTCTGCGAGGCTCTCACGAGAAACCGAACGCCGAATCTTGTTGTCGATCCGGTGATGATCGCCAAAAGCGGAGACAGCCTCTTAAAACCATCTGCGGCGGTAGCGCTTAAAACACGATTAATACCAATGGCTCTCGTGGTTACGCCGAACATCCCGGAAGCCTGTGCGCTGACTGGAATAAAAATAAACGGTGTAGAGGATATGAAAAAAGCCGCGCGCGCTATCGCAAAGATGGGGGCGCAGAACGTGGTTATCAAAGGAGGGCATATGCGGGGCGATAAGCTGACCGACATTCTGCTCACCGATGGGGAGGTTACGGAATTTAAACGAGACCGGATCGACACACAGCACACTCACGGAACAGGATGCGCATTTTCATCAGCGATAACCGCAGGACTGGCCAAAGGGTTATCTGTTATCGACTCTGTAGAAACCGCCGAGCGGTATATAGAAGGAGCTATTAAAAACGCGGAGCCGCTTGGCGAAGGCCACGGGCCGGTCAATCATTTCTGGAATAGCCTGTAGGCGCGCGGAAAACCGGGCGCGGCATTGACTATCAGCTCTGGCATATATACAATGCGGCGCATCTACCAATGGGGAGCCTCTGTTCAGCCTTTTTTCTGGATTTAAATTAAGGGGACCTCTAAAAATTGCTTTCATGGCGAAATCGAGCGAAAAGTCGTCAGGCGAGGCGGCGAGACAAAATAGCCACAAGCGTAGTCATAACTACTCTGAGGACGATTTTGACTCGTCAACGAAGCATGGCGCCTTTTACAGCCGATTGTAGCGGAAATGAATTATTAGAGGTTCCCTTAAGTATGCGCCATCCTGCTCATTCAAGGTTCGCTTTTTACCCGAATCTATAAGGATTGAACCGAAACATGGGCGAAATACAGGCAGGCTTTTCAGCCCGTCTTTTTCTGGATCTGATACCGGTTTCCCGGTTTTTCATGGTTGCGATTATCGCCGCCGTGACGTTCGCGCATCAGATTCCAGCGGAGGGTCAGGAGAATATCGTAAAGACTGAAGATTTGCTTCAGGAAAAAAAATCCGCCGACAAGGCGGCGGGCAAGCCTGCGCAAACTGAGAAAAATATCGCCACCATTAACGCGGATACGATAACCCATGAAAGAGAAGGTGACGTCTCAAGAGCGTTCGGAGATGTTGAGATAACCTACCAGGGCAAAACCATGACGGGCGATGAAGGCCAGATAAACCGCATTACAGGCGACGGTTACATAAACGGCGACATGTTTTTCACTGACGGAAGGAGCCTTGTAATCGGCGACAGGATCAAGTTTAACTTTAAGACAAACGAAGAGACCTTGTACAACGCGAAAGGATCGACCGTTAATAATTTTTATTTCTCCGGGGATAAAATCAAGCGCGTGGCGAAGGATCGTTTCATAGTAAATAACGGGATCTGCTCCACATGCCCTCACTCCAGCAAATCGTGGCGTTTCGACGCTGACAAAATCGACCTTAACACGGAAGGTTACGCGTATATGAAGGGCGTTACACTGCGCGCGGGAAACGTTCCTGTCATGTATCTGCCCTATTTTATCGCGCCAGCCAAAACCAAGCGGGCCACCGGTTTTCTTGCGCCATACATCGTGCAGTCCTCCAGGCTCGGATGGATGTTTACCAACTCGTTTTTCTGGGCCATGAAAGACAACATGGACGCCACCATCACCCACCAGTACATGGGAGACGCCGGAAACAAGGTTGACCTCCAGTACCGGTATATTCTCTCGCCGGGAACCTCTGGAACTTTAAACACCCAGTATCTGAGAGAAACGGACCCGGACAAACCAAACGACAGGAACCTGTGGAAAATAAAATACAACCATAGGCAAAAACTTCCCTTAGGTATTAAAAATATAACACGTATCGACCGGGAAAGCGAAGACAGCATAGACCGCGAGTATAGCAACTCTGTGAGCGCGCGCTCGCGCCGCTATAGCGACAGCTACACCAACTTCCAGAAAAACTGGAGCACACGTAACGTGAGGGTCTTTGCAAGGATGCGACAGTCCACCAGGCCGGAGCAGGAGAGTGAATTCAACAATTTGCCCACCATCCAGTTTGTAAATCAGTCAGAGCG
>DRJW01000032.1 GCA_011052055.1 Nitrospirota bacterium | reverse complement strand
TCAAAATTTATTTTATTTCCGCCATATTTCCATGGAATTTCATAAAGAGTATCCGCTTTTAAATGAAATCGCTAGCGGGCGGGAGTTAGGAAATTTCGAAGCCAGCGTGGTTTTACGCGGTCATGTCGAGCGGGAGAGGGGGTTTATCTTCGCTTTCACCATTCGGCTGGCCTGCGTGCTGGGTCACGCTGTAGCTTGCCGAGAAGTAACGGGACTGCTCCATATAGTAAACCTGTTGCATCTGGTATTGATTAAAAGGCTGGATTGTTCCCTCACCTTCAGGCGCAGTCTCTGTCTCTTCGGTGTCGGAAGCCTGTTGATCCTCCGTATCCTCCTCGCCGCCAACTTTTAACTGCTGAAAAAAATCGGCCTGCGATTTAAAGAAATTGTCTATCAACTGCTTCATGGCCGCCATCTGCGGGTCGGCGTTTAGGTCTTCTGTAAGTTTCGCCAACATCTCGTCAAAAAACTGTTTCAGATTTTCAGGGATTGAGTTTTTTGCGTCTTCGAGCAGGCCCGGAATTCCAAGACCCAGATCCTCGCCCTGGCCAAGCGGATTGGTATTAAAGTAGTCCATCTTTTCTTTCACGTTGTCGAGGAAACCGCCAACCTGGCTTGAGAAAAAATTGGCGATATTATCGAGACCGTTTGGCCCCATTCCCAAGACTTTTTCTATCTCGTTAAACAGCTCGTCGGTGGCTTTTACGAATTCCTCAAAATCGCTCTGCTTTAAATCCATAAGGTCGCTTGCGGTAGCCATCCATTTATCGAAAACAGACGGGTCGAGTTGCGCCATCTTCTCCGCCGCGCCGTCGAACTTGGCCATGAAAGAAAAATCGAGGCTTAACCCCGCTTCGAACTTGCGGTATAGCTCTTGCCTCAAAGTCTGGACGCCGTTTGGCCCCTGCTTTGTGATATCGGTACGCTGATACTCGGCTCTGCTGAAATAAAGGTCTAACGACACATTACCGTAGATTACCGATCCCGACCTGTTGTATGAGTCGGGCGTCGCTTCGGGATTCACCGGAGCGAGGTTTTCAGAATTCGAAGAATCAGGGCCGCTGTTGGTTGAGCCGCCATACGGATTATTATTCGGCTGAATATTGCTCAGAGTGTTTTGCGGCTGTACGTTCACTTTTTTCCCCGATGGTTTTACTCCCTTTCGGATTTCGGGAAAAATTACTTGAGGGAAAAATGACAGAATTTTGACGGAGCAACGTAAGATATTGAATTACTGGAAAATAATGAAATGTTGAGCCTTTAGCTCCAGTCGCCAATCTTCTTAGCTTTTGCTTCTTTTTGGCTATACACGACCAATTGTTTAAAAACATTTCGTTCGTATAGTGAATCTAAATGGTCTTCTTTTCTTACAATGTTGGAATACCTTACGAGACTTTCATGTAACATTGTTAAAGATTTTACATCGGGATGTGGAAATGATCCTTCTACAAAGGCGTTTCTCAACTCACGTAGTACGCCAGAGGATTTTCCTCTATGAATATACGGATCAAACCCGTTTAGATCGCTTAGGGATTTTAGAATACGACGATTTTCAGATTCAAATACAATCCAGCTATGGTTGTAACTACCCAATGAAACAGATACCGCCAAACCCAACTCGAACGGCATATTAAATCTGGGGCATCGAGGCTTTTCTTTGGAAAGCTGAACTCTGGAAAGATCGTGGATGGGAAAAGGACATTCTTTAATCAGATCAAAAATGCGTTGCAAGCGGTTTATATGGGAAGGGATTTCCACAACACAGCGTGGAACCATTCCCAGCCCTGTAAGGCCGGCGATTAAAGCCAGATAAAGTGGTTCGTATTTGTCATCGAAAGGGATGTTAATAAAGACATCACGGGTATTTTTGGATTTAACGCCTTTAGTGGACATGCGCTAGTTATTGTCCGATTAGCGTTTTTTACCCGATGACCTCGCTACGCCACTGCGAGAATATTTTTGCGTCGGCTTTGAGACGGACTTACCTGATGGGGCTGAAAATCTGCCAACAAAACTATCAATTTTGCTGACAGCGGAACGCGACATTTTAAACTTCGAAACCGTATCTTTTATAGTCACAGGCGGAGAAGTAACCCGAAGTTTTGGTTTAACCGATTGACGCGCCATATTTATCTCCAACTAAAGATCTCTATTAGACAGTAACACAAATTGATAATATGACAAAATATCCATATTTGCAAATCCGCCGTCCTGCTGGATATAAAGCATCGCGGAGCCGAGGTGACGGGCGTCTACGATGGCTTTTACTGTAATCGTTTTTAGAGGGCACACGCCAATTGGCGGCTGATTAGCGCTGTTTGCCTGTCCGTAAACTGCGGGATGAAGCTATTCCTCTCCGGTTGGATACAGCCGCTTTTTGATCGGGGAATTTGCCGCCTTTTTTGTTCTCCTGGCGTGATTTTTTAAGCCGGGCGACCTTTTCTTTCATGGTCAATGGCGCAGTTTCGCCGCCAAGCTCTGGTTTCGTCGCCGGTTTTGTTTTAGCAGATTTACGCGCCATCTATCGCCTCTAAGAGAATAAAAAAAATACTCGCCGCATTAACCAAACCGGCCTTTCCAAATGAGCCAGTTTTTTAAGTAAGCCGCCCGCTTTACCAAACCGAGGCGGCCTTTCCAAACGATACGACTTTCTAAGTAAGCCGCCCCGCCGTCATATTAAACATGTGAAAGTTATTTTCCTTTAGGAAGTTTAAGAACAAGAAGGAGGTCGTTCCTTCCGCGCCGGACGAGCATCAACACAGAGTCGCCAGGTTTGGCGCTTGAAATCTCCGATTCATATTCTCCGATATTGCGAACCTTTTTCTTGTTGATCTCCATAATCACATCACCTGCAATGGCTCCCGCCGTCCCGGCCAGGCCTCCCGGCGCGACGCTGGTGACCACGACCCCGGAGGCGCCTTTGATTCCCATTCGTTCGGCCAGTTGCGCCGGAATGTTTTCAACGACCATTCCCAGGTCTTCGCTCCTTTTACTTTCAGCCAGACGTTTCCTCTCGGCGGGCATTTCCCCCACATTAACAGAAATTGAGATGGCCTTACCGTCGCGGATTATCTCCAGCTCAGCCTTCGTTCCCGGCTTGATCGCGGCGACAATTCTGGGGAGATGGGAGGAGCTTAAAACTTTTTCACCGTTAAATCCGGTAATGACATCGTACCGCTTGACTCCCGATTTTTCAGCAGGCGAATTTTCGATAACCTGGCTGACGAGCGCCCCTTTCGTGTCGGGCAGGCTCATGGCGTCTTGAAGCTCTTTGGTGACGTTGGTGATGGCCACTCCCAGCCATCCTCTTTTGACCTTCCCTTTTTTAAGGTCGTCATAAATAGCCTTGACCGAATCTATTGGAATAGCAAAGCCGATGCCGATGTTTCCACGCGCCATGCCGCCGCCTGTGTATATGGCAGAGTTAATACCGACTACCTCCCCCCTTGTATTTAAAAGAGGGCCGCCGGAATTGCCTGGATTGATAGAGGCGTCGGTCTGGATAAAGTCGTCGTACGGTCCGGCGCCTATCACCCTGCCCTTGGCGGAAACCACTCCGACAGTAACCGACTGGGCGAATCCGAAGGGATTACCGATCGCCATTACCTGTTCACCTACCTGAAGCTTTGAGGAGTCACCAAGAGATATCGTCGGTAATTTTTTGGAAACATCAATTTTTATCAGCGCTATATCGGTTTTGGGGTCGGCGGCTATCAGCTTGGCCGGATATTCTTTTGCTCTTGCGTCATGCCCGTCGCCGAAACTGACGATAATCTCGTCAGCCTGGGCCACTACATGACTGTTGGTCAGTATATAGCCATCACTTTCGACCACAAACCCAGAGCCGAGACTTTGGCGCACCTGCTCTCTTGGCGCTTCTTTGTGCCAGGGGAAAAAGCGGTCGTAATATTCGCGCATCCGCTCGTCTGATGGCCCGCCAGCTTTTATTTTTTGCTTCGTGGATA